>JAQURN010000151.1 GCA_028715585.1 Actinomycetota bacterium
GTGTGCTCTTCCGATCTTATATCCCGCAGGGCACGGTCGCTTATATCCACAACTCTCCTCCAGGAGATAGTGAGTGGGTCGATATTAAGGGGGTTTTTATGCAGTATGCTCGTATCTATATACGCGGCAAGGAGGTTATTCGCGGCTCCCACCGCGTGGATATCGCCCGTGAAATGTAGATTCAAATCTTCCATCGGCACGACCTGGCTGTAGCCACCACCAGCAGCCCCACCCTTGATTCCGAAAACAGGTCCCATGCTGGGCTCGCGGATGCAAGTCATGGCGTTTTTCCCAATCTTATTTAGAGACTCTGTAAGCCCGATAGTCGTAACAGTTTTCCCCTCTCCAAGGGGGGTAGGTGTTATAGCGGTTACATCAACATACTTCGCGGTTGGCTTGCCCTCGAGGCGTTTCACCACCCCGAGATCCACCTTGGCTTTGTATTTGCCATAAAGCTCAATTTCGTCTTCGTCGAGCCCAAGCCTTTCCTTTGCTATCTTGGTGATGGGTGTCATCTTTGCTGCCTGCGCAATCTCCAAATCGCTTGGTACTGCTGCCATTTCCATCCTCCTTTGCCTAGCCTTCCTCCTAAAGTGAAGTTAGATACACGATACTATATGAAAAACATCATTCACCGACAAGATTTTCACCAGGTTAAGCGCCAAATTTCAACTCAAGCCAAAGAAATAAGTCTAAAAAAGCAAGCTCGCGCGGCAATTTGTTCACACAAAAACATAGCCTCCCTTGGGAGGCACGCTTTTCAACGCAAATTGTATTCTTTTTCCAAATTCAATGCAAACTTTTATGCTGGTCAAAGGTGCTATCTCCCTCGGAATCGGAAGTCGAACGAATTTAAGAGGAATAAGAGCCCCTTGTGAAAAGGACACCTTGACAGAATCGCTGGCATTCCGAAATATAAGCTTACAAGAGTCATTAAGGAGAGAAACCAAGATGCAGGAAGAAAAACGCAGTTGTGACGTTGTGGTGATTGGAGGAGGTCCGGCAGGGCACCCTGCCGCCATGAGGGCAGCCCAGATTGGGAAAAAAGTGGTGCTGGTGGAGAAAAATCGGCTTGGGGGAACATGTCTCAACCGGGGCTGCATTCCCACGAAAACACTCATTGCCTCCTCGGAAAGACTTGCCCAGGCAAGGGAAGCGGAAAAACTGGGCGTGAAAGTCGCCAAAGCCGAGCCGGACTGGAAGGCAATCATAGAACGAAAAAACAGGGTTATAGAAACTCTTACAAGAGGAATTGAAGCCGGGCTCCGCTCGAGTTCGGTTGAGCTCGTGAAGGGAAACGCGTCCATAACTCAGGAAGGGGAAGTTCTGGTAAAAGAAACAGAAAAAGATTTAATTTTGAAAGCGGAAAAAATCATCATCGCTACAGGCTCGGAACCTCGCGAGATTCCAGTATTTGACTTCTCGAAGCCATCCGTCCTCACATCAACTGACGCGCTTAATCTGGAAAAAATCCCAGAGAGCCTGGTGGTTGTGGGCAGCGGCGTCATGGGAAGCGAATTCGCTGCCATCTTTAGCTCACTTGGGACAAATGTAGTGATGGTGGAGATGATGGACAAAATGCTTCCCACAGAGGATAGTCGCGTTTCCAGACAGATGAAAAGCCTCTTCAGCCGTTCTGGAATCGAGGTAATGACCAGCACCTCCGTGCAAGAGGTTTTCGAATACCAGGAGGGTGGAATAAAGCTGAAACTCTCAACGGGAGAGGTTCTGGAGGCGGAAAAAGTCCTTGTCTCTATCGGCAGGAAGCTAAACTCTTCCGCCCTCGGGCTTGAGAAACTTGGGATAGAGGTGGAAAAAGACGGGGCGATAAAGGTAAACGAGCGGATGGAGACGAGCGAAAGCGGGATTTTCGCGGCGGGAGACGTAACCGGTGGAATCATGCTTGCCCACGTTGCCACCTTCGAGGGCATCGTAGCAGCGGAAAACGCCTGCGGCAGGGAGGCGAAAATGGACTACAGGGTCGTTCCCTCGTGCGTTTTCACTTCCCCCGAGGTTGCAAGCGTCGGCATAAACACGGACACAGCCAAAGAAAGAAAGCTAGACGTTAAGGTAAGCCGAATTCCCTTCAGCGGGCTTGGCAAAGCGCTCGCAATGGGAGAAGAGAGAGGATTCGTGCAGCTGATAGCGGATAGAAAAACAGACATCGTCCTTGGCGCTCAGATAATGGGGGCTCACGCTTCAGACCTCATCCACGAGGTAGCACTCGCAATGAAACTAGGGGCAACTGCCTCACAAATAGAACAAACTGTCCATGCCCATCCTTCGCTTTCAGAGGCAGTGATGCAAGCCGCGCGGGCACTAGGAGAGAACCCCTAAATCAAGATTCGCACCGAGGTTAGAACTTTACCTTGATTAACTGGAAAGGACACGCGTCCACGCACAAGCCGCAAAAAATACAGCGCTCCTTATTGACCACCAGCTCGTAGCGAGGCTCCTCGAGCCTTAAAGCCCCTGGGACACATACCCCCGTGCACGCCCCGCAACTTGGGCACCTGTCGAGATTAATCTCTATGTCCCTTATCGCTTCCTCGACCTTGACCCCTTGGCTTTCCAGATACCCAATGCCCTTCTTGATTCCAGCCCCGCTTCCTTCCATTTCCACGAGCATCCGACCTATTTCTCCTTCGCGAATCTCCGCCCGCAGAATGTTCGTGAGCACGTCGTACTCCTTGACCATCAGGGAAACCAAAGGTCTTTCGACTACAGCAGGAGGGAATGTAAGCACGAGCCTTTTCTTAGTCAATCGGAACTCCCTTCCGCATCGCCCTCTGGAAAGCTTTCACTCCTGGGGTTCTTGCCCTCTACCTCTCTTTCTTCGAGCGTGTTGAGGGTGCCTTCGCCTGGAAGAGGCTCGAGCGGCTCGGAAAGATAAAAATCTCCATTGCGAATCCATTCTTTTAGCTTTCCGGCGATTTCTCTCGCCATCTTGTAGCTGGAGATGGGGGCAGTGCGCACTCTCTTTCCGTTCAGTTCAACCGCGCCCGACCTCAAGTCTTTGAAATTGACCATCCGAAGCGGTTTTCTGTCCCTCACAGGCTGGCTGTAATCTAAAACTGGGGTTTCAATCTGTTCCGCGGAAACCCCAGTGAAAGCCGCCATCTCTTCGTCAAGAATTGGTATGGGTATCCCAATGCCTACATAAAGGCTCACCCCGTAGCGGTGAAAGCGCGCGCCCCTTATGTAGCGAGAATCCATCATCTTTGCGTTCCCCATGAGGGCAAGAGTTCCAGCTGGATGCTTCGGTATCCCCCCTGCGGTTCTTTCAACGGAGGGATTGTGTTGAGTTCCTTGGCTGGCAACATATCCTCGCGCCCCTCCCAGGAAAATCCTGGTTCCGGTCCCGATAGTTCGATACCAGGGGTCGTTTAGAAGTGGACTCAACTCGCCCGCACCGGAATAAGTCAAGTTGCTAAAATTTGGGGTCAATATCCCCATATATGTGTAAATAGTCCTATCGCTCCCATTGGTGGCGGCGGCATAGTTCTGGTAAGCATTTCGGGGATTGAACATCAAAGCCTGGTTCACTGTGTCTTTGTTTATCCATGTCTCAATCTCTGCCCTGGGGTAACAATCGGTAGGGAGAGCTGTGCTTCTGAGCTTTATCCATCTACCCTCTATCAACTCCTCGATGACATGTCCTCCCCCATAATTTATTCCTTCCCTCTCGGAAAGAGCGGT
>JAQURN010000152.1 GCA_028715585.1 Actinomycetota bacterium
AATTGCCAAGCAGGTGAAGGCTAGAAGCTGCCCCTCAGGCAGCAGGGGAGCATGGGAGAAATGCATTACGACGTAATAGTTGTGGGAGGAGGACCAGCAGGCTCGGCAACCGCTTATTATCTCGCATGCCATGGTATCCATGTCGTAGTAATGGAGAGACGCGCATTCCCGCGAGACAAAGTCTGCGGAGACGGGGTTGCCCCAAGGGCGGTCAGAGACCTCTACCAGATGGGGCTCAGGGAGAAAATCGAGGGAAACTTCAACAAGTTCACGGGATTTAGATTCGCTGGCGCCGGCAAGAGGGTGCTCGAAAGCCAAATTCCTCCCACCCCCGGTTATCCAAACCATGGATATATCATAAAGAGAAGGGAACTAGACACAATCCTTCTGGAGCACGCCCGCGAAGCCGGAGCTGAAATTTGGGAAGAATGCCTGGCGGAATCTCCCCTTATCGAGAATGGAGAAGTAGTAGGAGTGGAAGCAAAACGGGGGAATGAGAAAATCGAGGTAACTTCGAACATGGTGGTAGGAGCTGACGGGGCACACTCAGCAATGGGAAGGGCGACAGGTCTCCTGATCAATAATGATGAGCACATCGCGGTTGCGATGAGGCAATATTTCGAGGGAGTAGAAGGCATTGGTGACCTTCTAGAAATCTATCCCGAGAAAATTACAAGCCCCGTCAGCGGTTGGATATTCCCGGTTTCAAAGACAGTCGCAAATGTTGGCGTGTGGGCAATGCGATATCACCTCAAGAAATACAAAATCAATTTGAGGAAATCTTTCAAGATGTTTACCGAGGATTCCACCTACGCCTCAGTAAAGCTCAAAAACGCACATCCTGTATCTCAACTTGAGGGTGAGATACTCAGGACTGGGCTTGGAGGGAGCAAAATCGAGTGTCCTGGAATGATTCTGGTTGGAGACGCGGCAAGCATGGTTAACCCTGTGAACGGGGAAGGGATAACATATGCGCTCGAAAGCGGAAAAATGGCCGCAGAGCATATTATTGGCTCGATGAAGATGGGCGGAAAAATCCACCATGACCCAGAAGAGAATTCCTTCCGGGAAAAGCTCCTAAAGGAGTATGGAAGCTACTTCAAAAAAGGAACTAAAAGCATGAAGTGGGGCAATAAACCTGCTTTCATAGGGCTGTTTCTCGCTTACTTGGCTCGAAAGCCTGAACAGCAAGAGGAGTTTATAAGAGCACTTATGCACTTGAGGAACTGAGGAGGTTCTTTGAAGTTCACATTCATATATCCCGACTTTTTCCAGTTTCGCGATGGAACGTTCCTGGCTGAGGGGAGAATTTATCTTGGAATCGCATATCTCTCAGCGGTCTTAAAGCTTCACGGACATGAGACTTCCCTCCTTCACCTCGTCGCGCCGCCGGAAAGGGAATGGCTAACCGAAATGGTAAAAAAGGAAAATCCAGATATTATTGGCTTCTCAAGCACGACTCACAATTTTCGTCATGTCCAAAAGTGGGCGGAGTGGCTCAAGGAGGATGTTGGAGTACCCACAATCTGTGGGGGAGTCCATCCCACAATCGCGCCGGAAGAAGTGGTAGAAACACCTGGAATAGACTTTGCGTGTCGAGGCGAGGCTGAAGAGACGCTCCTTGAATTCTGTGAAAAGCTCGAGTCTTCAAAGGACCCCTCAGGGGTAGGGGGCATATGGCTCAAGCGAAATGGTGAAATAATTCGCAATCCTACAAGGCCCCTTCTTACCGACCTGGACTCTCTCCCCTTCCCCGACAGGGATATCTTCAATCCTGCCCTCTTCTGCGCCGAACAGCTTCCGCGTGGGACAGTAATGGCATCAAGGGGTTGTCCTTATAGATGCGCCTACTGTTCCAATCACGCACAGAGAAACACATACCCGAATCCAAAGGACTACGTGCGTTACAGGAGCCCAGAAAACGTGGTGGAAGAAATAGTAGAGCTGATTTCGGGCGACCCGAGGATAGAATACATTCGCTTCGATGATGACATTCTTAACCCAAACCCCCAGTGGCTTGAGGAACTTTCGGCTCTTTACAGAAAGAGAGTAAATATGCCTTTCATATGCAACTCCAGGGCTAACTACATGGACAAGAAAACTGCCCAGACACTTGCTGAAATGGGATGCACGGTGGTTTGCATGGGAATCGAGAGCGGAAACGAATGGCTGCGGAAAAACGTCCTGAAGAGGCGGATGAGCGATGAGACAATCACAAGAGCGTTCAGAGAAACGCAAGAAGCCGGGCTCAAGACGGTATCCACCAACATGGTTGGCTTACCTTTAGAGGAAGCCCAGATGATATTGGACACGATAAAACTCAACGCCTCCTGTCGTCCCGACACGATACAAGTCTCCAACTTCGTTCCCTATCCAAGCACAGATTTGTTCGAACTCTGCAAGGAAAAGGGCTTAATCCCACATGAACGTCCCGACACCATATTCGACGGGAGCTTCCACATTGAGAGGCAAGAGGAAGGGTGGGAAAAAGAGGCACTCAAGAGTGAATTTCACAACCTCGTATATCTCTACATGAGAGTGAAGGAAACCAAAAACCCTCGGCTCGGAGGTTTCGCTGAAAGCTTTCTGGATTCGGTAGTACTTGGGAGAAAAATCCCATCAAGGATGAGAAAGCGCCTTTTTGATTCGGCTTGCTCCTGGGCAAAAAAACGCTATGAGCCATCCTGGATTAAGTATTGACCATCACATGCGATACTCAAAGAGGAACTCGAGGAGGTAAGGGCTAACGCTAAGTGGTCTTGGCGGTGGAGAATGAAGAAAGCGAAACGTGGGAGGCTTAAACTTCAATAAATTATGGCTACAAATCACAAACTTATTTTTGGGAATTGTATGTATCCAAAGAGAAAAAGCCACCGAGGACCCGATGACTTTTACCATACAAGGGGAGTTAATGATAAAAATGCAGACACTCCCTGAAGTGGTCAGGAGATGTCAAAACGGGAGATAATAAGGCTTAATACATCGACTTAGCGATACTCCAAAGTTGCTCCTCAGAGAAGCCAAGCTTCCACAGACCAACATGATACTTTATTCCATTATCCCACCAGTAGAGCATAGGTGGAAGAGACCAGATCTCAATCTCGCCTTTATCGCCAGAGTGCTCGAAATAATACGTAGGATAAGAGAGCATCTCAAACCCTGCTACCTCCACCACGTGGGGCACGGCACCTATGCGAGTAATATTGGGGTCTTCCTCGGCTTGCTTTGCTGAGGCCGCCTCGTGTGCAGCTTGCACCCGGAAATCCGGCTTCTCTTTCCACACCTCCGCCCCTACAGCAATCCCGTTATCGTATCCTAACGAGGCTTCCCTGTTACAGGAAGCGGACGTGCCGGTCCAGATACCCGTAAGTTTTCCTCCAAGGGTCTCCTTTGGAATCCTCAGCTTGGTGCCGATATGCTCTTCGGCCTCCTCCAGGGTCACTTTTGGTTGAGGAGGCATATCAGGAGGAGGCTTTACGCCCCCCTCTTTGTTAAACTGCCGGGCACGGTCTTCGAACATCCCGTATCCCGCCGTGGGAGATGCACCTTTCACTGGTAAGCTAGCTGGTTTCTCCTTGAGATCCGGCTTTCCATGGGAGGTCATTTCTCCCCCGCACCCGCTAAGAAGAGCCAGCGCCAGCGTGGCAACGCACATCCCCGCAAGCACTGTAACCATGGA
>JAQURN010000153.1 GCA_028715585.1 Actinomycetota bacterium
GGAATCTCCTTTCGAGAGCAGCGTCTCTTTCCAAGTGCTTTCGGTACTCATCCATTGTGGTTGCCCCTATTGTTTGCAGCTCCCCCCTCGCGAGAGCTGGCTTCAATATGCTGGCGGCGTCTATCGCGCCTTCGGCGGCGCCGGCTCCAACGAGGTTGTGCAATTCATCTATAAACAGGATGATGTTTCCTCGCTCCCTTATTTCTTTGATTACCTTTTTGAGCCTTTCCTCGAAGTCGCCTCTATATCTCGAGCCGGCAACTAGCGTGCCAAGGTCAAGGGTATAAAGTTGTTTTCCCCGGAGAAGATCAGGGACGTCATTTCTAACTATGGACTGGGCTAGGCCCTCTACGATTGCCGTTTTTCCAACGCCTGGCTCGCCAACTAGAACCGGATTATTTTTCGTTCTGCGGGAGAGAACCTGCATGACTCTCTCGATTTCTTTTTCCCTCCCCACGACCGGGTCGAGTTTACCCTCCGCGGCGAGCTCGGTCAGGTTTCGACCGAACTGGTCTAGTAGGAACCCTCCCTGGGCTTCAGGTGCCGCGTATTCTTGAGAGGGCTGACTTTGGGGAATGCTTTTCAGGACCTGGTCTTTGAGTTTTTCGATATCTATGCCCATTTTGAGAAGAATCTTCGAGGCGACCCCCTCAGTTTCACGAACCAAGCCAAGCAGAATGTGTTCTGTTCCAATGTAGTTGTGACCGAGCTGGAGAGCTTCCCTAAGCGACAGTTCGAGGACCTTTTTCGCCTTTGGGGTGAATGGAATGTGTCCGGAGGGCTGGCTTGACCCCTTGCCAATCGTCTCTACAATTTGAGCTCGCACCGTCTCCAAATTCACGTGGTTTGCTTGGAGTGCGCGGGCAGCAACACCTTCTCCCTCGCGAATGAGCCCCAGGAGCAGATGCTCGGTTCCGATATAGTTGTGGTTGAGCTGCTTTGCCTCTTCCTGCGCTAGCACTACCACTCGTCTTGCGCTATCCGAAAATCTCTGAAACACGGTTTTACCTCCTCATGTTCCAGTTTCTATTTTATGCCTACGAATCTTGAATTTCACGCCTAGAGATCGAGAAGCCTCCTCACGTGAATTGCCCTTTCCTCCTCTATAGCTTCCTCCGGGGAGCCACTTCCAACCCTCATCCGAAGGTGTTCGTTGGAAATTTCCACCTCCAGTTCAAGTATGTTGAAGTCTCTTAGCGGTAAAATTTCCATCTCAACCCCTAGCTTAACCATTGACAGAAGCCCGAGTCCTTCCAAAAAGGATAAGCGCCTTGCTCTCTCGAGTATCCCAAGGGAGCGGTAGACGCGATCTGCCAGGTCAAGGGGGGAATCTAGCAGCATCACCTTCCTCGCGGTTTTTTCCTTTTCCATCAACCGGGAGACCATTTTCTTTGTGTAAGCGATGATGTTTCTCTCGGCTAACCCCAGTGTTCTTCGATTGGCTATCTGGAAGAGGTTTCCTGCTACTCCGGAGCCTTCTCCGAAAAGTCCTCTTACGTAGATTCCAGCCTGCCCCAGGGCTGCCACGGTTCTTCCAATATCACCAGTAGCCACGAGTGCTGGGAGATGAACCATTGCCGAGACACGTAAGCCAGTACCCACATTTGTTGGACAGGAGGTAAGATAACCGAGTTTGTCGTCAAATGAATACTGGATTTCCCGCTCGAGCTCATTGTCAACCCCGTTGACCGCCTTCCACGCTTCTTCGAGCTGCATTCCTGGCATGATAGCGTGGATTCTTACATGGTCTTCTTCGTTCACGGTTATGCATCGGGAGTCCTCGTAACTCATTGCGAGCGCCCTTTTTGCTGGTCGTTCGCCAAAAGACGGACTCACGAGTTGCTCTTCCAACATGAATTTAAGCTCGTCTTTACGGAGTTCTTCCGCAAACCTGATGTCCCAGTCGCGGTTCTCCGCAAGCCTTCTTGAAACCGCTTCCAGCACCAAGCCTCTCGTGCGTTCCAGCTCCTCTTTGTTGGCAGCAGGAGGAAACGGCATGCCTTCAATGTTCCTTGCGAGCCGTGCTCTAGAGGAAAGAATGATAGGGTATCCAGGACCCTTCTGACGGGCCCACCTTGAGGTTTTCCTTCTACCCTCGCTTTTCTTCACTTTGACTCTCCCTAGAATCGACCAACCTCTTTTTTAACCTCTTTATTTGGTCTCTCACCGTCGCGGCAGCTTCGTATTCTTCTTTTGCGACTCTTCTTTCAAGGTTGCTCTCGAGTTCGAGTAGCCTTCTTCTGAGCTTTGCTTCCGCGGAGGCATTTTTGGGAATTTTGCCTTTGTGCTCCAGGCTACCCTGAAGTTCCTCTATCATTTCTATTAGTGGCTCGCCAAAACTCTCGTAACAATGGGCGCATCCGAGAAATCCCAACTTCTCGAAATCACTGAATGTGGTATTGCATTTCTCACATGTAATAATCTGGGCAGGAAATATGCTTTCAGCGGCCTCTGGGTCAATCGTTGGGATGCCTTGAATTTCTTGGAGCCCGGCAAAAATTTGGGGGAGAAAGTTCAGGAAAGCCACCATGCCGCTTTCTTCTTCCATCCTCTTTGCACACTCCTCGCAGAGGTGTACTTCGGATACTTCTGTCCCTGAAATCTTGGTCAAAAAAACAGTAGCTATATTTCTATTGCACTCATCACAGAACAGACCCATCTATCGTCCCTTTCAATTGGCGCGCTTCTTCCCTGTTCCGGGTTTTTTAATTTCGACGAAGGTAACCCTTTACCTTCCTTCCTGGGGGCGCAAATGGGGGAATGTTATCACTTCTTTTATATTGGACTTTCCACTTGCAAGCATAGCGAGTCTATCTATGCCTATCCCCAGTCCTCCAGCGGGGGGCATCCCGTATTCCAGGGCTTCCAGAAAATCCTCGTCGATTGGCTGAGCTTCTTCGTCTCCAGCTTTCCTTTTGAGGGCTTGCTCCTCGAACCGACGGCGTTGATCAATCGGGTCAGTCAACTCGGAGAAGGCATTGGCGATTTCCTGTCCACCGATTATGAGCTCGAACCTTTCGGTCAATCTTGGGTCTTCTTTTTTCTTTCTTGCGAGAGGAGAGGTCTCTTCTGGGAAATCCATCACGAAAGTTGGCTTTATGAGGCGGGGCTCCACCAGCTTTTCGAAAAGTTCAACGACTATCCTTCCCGGTCCGCTTCCCGGGGGCACTTCTACCGCGTTTTGGTCGGCTATTTTTTTGAGCTTCTCCAATTCGAGAGAAAGGCTAACTTCCAGGCCGGCACGTGATTTCAGCGCCTCCAGAAGCGTGATTCTTTCCCACGGCGGTTCCAAAGATATTTTTTGCCCGTTAAATTCAACCACCCTTGATTTTGTGGCGGACTCGATAATTGAGGGAAGCAATTCTTCCATAAAATCCATCAGATATTTGTAATCCACAAAAGCCTGGTAAGCCTCCAGCATCGTGAATTCAGGGTTGTGTTTGGTGCTTATGCCTTCATTTCGGAAATTGCGGTTCAACTCGTATACCTTTTCATAGCCAGCGACCAGAAGCCTCTTTAGATACAGTTCAGGCGCAATTCTAAGGTAAAGGTCAATCCCAAGCGCGTTGTGGTGGGTAACAAATGGTCGCGCGGCGGCGCCACCGGGTATCGGATGCAGCATTGGTGTTTCCACCTCTACGAAGTCCCTGTTGTCAAGGAATTTTCTTATTT
>JAQURN010000154.1 GCA_028715585.1 Actinomycetota bacterium
ATACTTCAAACGTTCTGGAGAACCTATGAACTCAAAGCCAAACCTCCCTTTTACGCAGAGGTTGCCTTTGTTGACGCCCTTTCCAATCGGGGCATCAACTTTTACCACCTGGTTGTCCCGCGTCCAGAGGTTTATGGTGCAACCAACTCCACAGTAAGAGCATGTAGTTTCTGTTTTCTCTAGTTCCCAGGGCCTGCCAGCGCCCTTGGAAAGTTTGGAGGTAAGCGCTCCCACCGGGCAGGTGGAGATACATTGACCGCAAAAGAGACACGGGCTTTCTTCGAGGGATCTATCATAAGGAGTACTTACTACACCTTTGAATCCACGTGCCACAAAAGCATAAACCCCGGCGCCAACGATTTCCTCGCATATCCTCACACATCTCCCGCACAGAACACACTTACTGGGGTCACGGTCAATCAGTGGATTGTCGTCAATAATGGAATAAGAGCGAGATTCACCTTTGTATGGCGTCTCCTTGACACCATAGTGATACGCCAAATCCTGCAGGACGCAGGAACCAGTTGATTCGCAGGTCATGCAATCGGAGGGATGGTCGGAAAGCAGAAGCTCGATAATGGTTTTGCGAATCGAGTTGAGACGCCTGGATTGGGTTCGAATTACCATGTCAGGCGAAATCGCAGTAGTGCAAGAAGGAAGAAGTCCCCTTGCCCCTTTCACCTCCACCAGGCAAAGCCTGCATGCTCCATAAGGCTCGAGGCGCTCATCGTAGCACAGGGTTGGAATCCAGATGCCGTTCTCTTTCGCGACCTCAAGAATCGTCTGCCCTCGCTTCGCGGCACATTTTTTTCCGTCAATGGTAACTTTTATCTTCTCTTCCATGCTTTCCTCTTCAAAGAGCGTTAGACGGTGTAAACCGCTCCGTATCTACATCTCCTGATACACTCCCGACACTTTATGCATTTCTCCACATCGATAGTCTGTGGTTTTTTCTTCTCTCCAAAGATTGCGCCGGAAGAGCAATTCTTGACACACGCCATACAGCCAGTGCACTTCTGTGGATCTATGTGGAACGTAACGAGCTCAGTGCACTGCCCCGCCGGACACCTCTTCTCGAATATATGCGCCTCGTACTCATCCTTGAAATAGCGAAGAGTAGTCAGCACGGGATTAGGCGCGGTTCCACCAAGAGCACAGAGAGAACCATCTTTTATGTCGTTGGCTAACCTCTCGAGCTTTCCAATGTCCTCCGGTTCCCCTTTCCCTTCGCATATCCTGGTAAGTATCTCGAGCATCCTCTTGGTTCCAATCCTGCAAGGAACGCACTTGCCGCAGGATTCCATCTGGGTAAATGTGAGGAAAAATTTCGCAAAATCAACCATGCAGGTAGTATCGTCAACCACGACCATGCCACCAGACCCCATTATCGCCCCCGAAGCCTGGAGAGAGTCGTAATCTATGGGGGTGTCGAGAAGCTCACTGGGAAGGCACCCTCCAGAGGGTCCGCCAGTTTGAACTGCCTTGAAAGTTCGACCTTCCTTTACCCCTCCGCCAACCCCGAAGATTACCTCTCTTAGAGTGGTACCCATCTCCACTTCGACAAGCCCTCCCCGCCTCACCTTGCCAGTAAGACAAAAGACCTTCGTCCCCTTGCTCCCCTTGGTGCCGATTGCGGCATACTTCTTCGCCCCGTTCAGAATTATCCAGGGGACATTGGCAAAAGTCTCCACGTTGTTGATGTTTGTCGGCTGACCCCATATTCCCTCGTTCGCGGGAAAAGGCGGCCTTGGCCTCGGCATGCCCCGTTTCCCCTCTATACTAGCTATAAGCGCGGTCTCTTCGCCGCATACAAAAGCGCCAGCCCCCTGCTTGATTGTGATATCAAGGTCGTAACCGCTTCCAAGAATATTCTTGCCCAGGAAGCCTTTATGATGAGCATCCTCAATTGCCTTTGTAAGGCGCTTTATAGCCAGCGGATACTCGGCACGGCAATAAATATAGGCATGGGTTGCTCCTATCGCGTAAGCGCCGATTATAATCCCCTCGATAACCTCATGTGGGTCGCCCTCCAACACGCTCCTGTCCATGAAGGCGCCTGGGTCCCCCTCGTCCGCGTTACACACGATGTATTTCTCTTTGCCCTTCGCTCTCGCGCAGAATTCCCACTTCTGGCCGGGGGGGAAGCCGGCCCCCCCTCTACCCCGCAAGCCAGAGGCAAGGACTTCTGCCCTTACCTCCTCGGGCTTCATGGAAAGAAGAACCTTTTTCAATGCTTCATATCCA
This sequence comes from Actinomycetota bacterium, assembly GCA_028715585.1. GTDB lineage: Bacteria > Actinomycetota > Geothermincolia > Fen-727 > JAQURN01 > JAQURN01. Next base: position 2,245 of record JAQURN010000154.1, read on the forward strand.
TCGCGCGAAATGTAATCATCTATGCTTTCAGGGTCTGACAAACCGCAAGCCCTTAGAACAATCCTTTTCTGCCTTTTCAAGAAATCAGACTCGGGAGTCTTTCTTTTCTCTATGAGAAGGACCTTGTCCTTTAGAATCTCCCCTTTCACCAGGTGACTCTCCACGATTAGTGGCACGTCTTTTGGCTCCACGCTCCCATAGGTAACTTTTGGAAGGCCCTCTTTTTCAACGTCCACCAGAACTTCGGCAAAGCAAAGACCTATGCACCCGGTCTCCCATACTTCCACATCCAGGTGTCGCCTCTCTATTTCTCGCTCCAGCTCTTCTTTTACCTGGACTCCACCCGCCGCAATCCCACAGGTGGCAAGCCCAACTGTTACCCTGTCTGCTTGAGACAAGAGCTACCCCTTCTTTCCCTGCTGGTATTTCCTTATGACATTTCTCGCCTTGTCGGGAGTAAGCCTCCCATGCGCCACTCCATCGACTATCATCACCGGAGCCAAGCTACAGGCTCCCACGCATACCACTTTCTCGACCGTGAATTGTAAATCTTTGGTGGTGCCACCCTCATCTCCAACCTCCAGATGCTCACAAACACACGCCTGTATGTCCTCTGCCCCTCCTACATGACAGGCAGTTCCATGGCAAACTCGCACAAGATGCTTGCCGATTGGCTCGAGCCTGAACTGCGCATAAAACGTGGCAACGCTATAAACCTGAGCAAGAGTCCGGTTGGTCTGACTGGCGATATAAGCGAGGGTATCCGGCGATAGATATCCCAATTCCTCCTGAGCTTTCTGTAGGATTGGAATGAGCGCTCCTCTCTCCTTCTTATAGGTGCGGAGTATCTTGTCAAGAACGACCTTGTCTTTCTTTTCAAGAGTTATAGGAGAATCAAGCATGGCAACTCCACCTACATTTCACCCCAGGGTTCTTGCTCAAAGAAAACACCTCGTCTCTTAAAGCTGGAGGTAAGAATCGGCGTACAGCGTCTCCTCGTGAAAAAGTTTGACCGTCTTGTGCACCGCAAGCTGGTCGGGATCGTTCAAGTCGAGCTCCCCCTCTATCAATCCCTCCGCAATAAGAGCCCATTCGTACTCGGGACTTTTTTTCCTCGCGACCGCCATCAATTTTTCGTCGTTGGGGTCCACTATCGCCGCGTCCATCCCGTAGCCCATGAGAACAGCGAGATAAATCCTGTTGAGAAGGCTCTGGACTTCGGGAGCGCTGTTATTGCTCACGTTAGATAGTCCGCAAACTAGATGAGGGGGCTCAGGAAATTCGCTGAACATCTTGCACGCCTTTAACAGGGCGTGAACCTGATCCTGGCTAACGCATATAGGAAGAACGATAGGGTCAATCCAGTAATCATCTT
>JAQURN010000155.1 GCA_028715585.1 Actinomycetota bacterium
CTCGGTCAAAAGCTTCTTTTCGACGAGAACACGCCCAAGGGATTTTCCGGAGCCAACCTGCTCCTTCAAAGCTTCGTCGAGCTCCTCGCTCGTCAAGAGGTTATTCTCCAGAAGGAGCTGTCCCAGTCGTTCTTGTCTTGGCTTATCCATTTTTACCTCGAGTTCCGGTCAGGAATCCTCAAGCCCCTTTCAAAAAACCGCTAACGCTAATCTACTACAAAACAAAGTGAGATTCATCAATCAAGTATAAACTCCTCCCTGGCGCGTTCAGGGTTTCTCTTGGCAACTTCCCATTTCGCCTAGCGCATCGAGCAGCGCAAGCTTCATTGCCTCGATTGGCGCCTCGATGCCAGTCCATATCTTAAAAGCCGCGGCTGCCTGGTATAAGAGCATTCCGCCTCCATCCATTACCCTTGCCCCAGACGCGCGAGCCCACTGGAGGAAAGGAAGAGGGGGAAAGTAATTGATGTCGCAGACTAACTGCTCTTTTCCCACTCGAATGATGGAGAGGGGAAAGAAAAAATCCTCTTCCCTTTTTAGGGGGGTGGTGTTTATTATGAGGTCCGCATTGATAGGACTTTCCTCGCAGCCATCCGCGGCAAGATATTTGACATTCACCCCAGGAGCATTGGATTCAATCAGCTCACGTAGTTTTATTCCCCTGGAGGGCGTCCTGTTGAAAATAGTTATAGAAGAAGGTTTCCTTTGCGCAAGGGTTACGGCTATGCTTTTCGCCGCTCCTCCGGCACCGATAACCAAGATACTCTTGCCCTCCACGTCATAGCTAAATTCCCTGGCAAGGGCAGTCTCAAAGCCAATGCCATCAGTGTTGTATCCGACAAGCCTTCCCTCTTCCACGCGCACCGTGTTCACTGCCCCGACGCTCCTCGAGACTTCATCGAGCTCATCCAGGAAGGAAATTACCTCCACCTTGAAAGGCATGGTCACGTTGAAACCCGAAAAACCAAGGGCTCTCATTCCACTCATGGCATCCGCAAGCAAGGCTGGTTTCACGGGAAGGGGAATATAACACCAGTTGATGCCAAGGCAAGCAAAAGCGGCATTGTGAATCAGGGGAGAGAGGGAGTTGGTAACAGGGTACCCAATAAGTCCAACCAGCTTGGTGTTTCCATCAATGCGCAAAGCTCGCTCCGCAAATCATCCGCGGGAAGGGGTTAAGGTCAATCGCTATCTCAAGCGCCAACCCTTTGTTCGCCTTCCTTCCTTATCCCCCTTCTTCGATTTCGAGACCTTCTTTTCCTTGGAGGCTTTGGAAGATGGAGGCCTGGCTGAAGCTCGGGGCTCGACTTTCTTGGGGGACTCTTTTCCCTTTCTACCCTCCCCTTCCAACTCAGCCAATTCCTCGAGTTCGAATTCAATGCATTCAAGGTCAATGAGGGAAGTGCCAGCCCCGCGTTTTCCTCTAATCCTCACAGCGCCAAACGCTTCTTTTTCTTCCTCCTCTTCTTCCCTTTTTGCCTTTCCTTCCTCCTCTTTTAGCGCTTCAAGGATTTCTTCTTCGGTCGGAACCACCTTGGCTTCTGGGGAGGCTTCCACAATGGGCTGAGCAGCTTCCTCGAGCTCTTTTCCTTCCTCTACCTCGAGGGCGGGAGCCTCCTCTATTGTCTCAAGTGAGACTGCCTCTTGGGCTTCTTTTGGAACCGAAGCTTCCTCGGGGAGCTCGGCAACCGGTTCCTCTTCAAGTGCTTCCTTTACCTCTTCTAGTTCAAAGGGGGCTTCGATTTCTTCCTTAAGCTGAATCTCTTCATCCCGTGTCTCCGATGAGATTATTTTTTCTACAACCTCTAGAACCGAGGCTTCTTCGGGAAGAACCTCCTCACGTGTTTCGATTTCGAGTTCCTCGGCTCTATCCAGCTCTGGCAAGGTCTTCTCCAGGATTTCGAGCTCCCCCATGAGCTCATCGAGACCTTCTATTTCAACCTCTCCAGCATGAGCAGGGGGCGCAAGCTCCTCGCCTGTGACTTTCTCGAGTTCGGGAAGCGCGGATTCGATTTCCTCTCGAATCTTTTTTTGCTCAACTTTCTCGAATGCCTTTTCCTCAGCTACAAGCTCCTCCATCAAAGGAATTTCCTCGAGAGGAACAGCCGCCTCTTGCTCCACAATCTGAGCCTCTTCAATTTGCCCAATGAGCTCAGAAAAACTTTCAATGTATAAGGGTGTTTCCGCTTCGCTAAATGCCACCGCTAGCTCCTCCGCGACTATGTTTTTCTCTATTGGCAAGGTTTCCTCGAGCAATTCCACTTCAGCCAGCTCGATAGCCTTTTTAGCCGCTGGGCGCCCGGTAAATTTCAGAACCCGCCCAAGAATGCCCTTTTTCTTGCGTTCTGGAGCTTCTCTCTCTTCGAGTCGAACAGCTTCTATTTCTTCCTCCTTGGTCTCAAGTGAGATTACCTCTTGCGCCTCTTCTGAAACCGGGGCTTCCTCGGGGAGCTCGGCAACCGGTTCCTCTTCAAGGTGCTCACCCACCTCTTCGAGCTCAAAGGGGGCTTCAATTTCTTCTTCCTCCTCTACCTCGAGGGCGGGAGCCTCCTCTATTGTCTCAAGTGAGATTACCTCTTGCGCCTCTTCTGAAACCGGGGCTTCCTCGGGGAGCTCGGCAACCGGTTCCTCTTCAAGTGCTTCCTTTACCTCTTCTAGTTCTCTTTCTTCCTCCTCGGCTTTCCTTTGTGACTTCCGAGCTCTTCTTGTACCTCCAAACCTCGCAAGGTGACTTGCCCACTCCATAGGTATGTCCTCGGGTTCTTCAAAATCGGCGACTTCTTCGGTTTCCTTCCCCACCGCTGCCCCGAACCTGAACTCTCCTTCGCCCTCCTCCAGCACGGGAGCCTCAAACGATACTTCTTCTTCCCCCTCGGGCAACTCAAAAATATCGATGGTCCTCTCTGCCTCCTCCAGCGCAAGAGCTTTGTAATAGTCAACCAAGCTCTCCCCTGGGGCAGGACCTGCCTTTTTCTTTTTTGGCAAAGCTTCGGCTTTCAATTCGGGCTTCTCTTTCTCTTCAGCCTCTTCTTCGGCTACTTGCTCTTTTTCTTCTTCCTTTTGTGGGACTTTCTCTTCCTCCACTTCCACAAATTCGCCCGTAGTTTCCTCATCCACATCTACAACAATTTCTTCCACGACTTTTTTTCTCTTCTTATGTAAAGCCCTAGGCCGCCTGGCTTTCGAGGATTTTACCGTTCGTTCCTCCGAAGAAATATCGATGACCTCTGAAGTCGCGACTCCACTCTCAACGGGCTTGATAAATCCAGCATTGGCGAGGTTATAGAGCGCTTTGCACACGCTGCGCGCGTTCTCTCCGGATTTTTCTACTATTCCGCGGACATCTGTTTTGCCATCCACATAGTAGAAAACAAGCCACTCGTCACTTGTAAGGCTCGCCTCGGATTTCTTTCCTGGGAGCTTCACTACCTCGAAAACGGTATCCAGGGAAGGCACCCTTTCCTCAATCCGCGCCCATTCTTCAAGGCGCTTAGATGCTTCTCGCATCAAGCTTTCCGTATCGATTGAAAGCCCAATATCCTCATCCTGGAAAGTTTCATTAAGGTAGAAGTCGAATTCTCCATCCTTCCAGGTAAGGAGGATGAAAACG
>JAQURN010000156.1 GCA_028715585.1 Actinomycetota bacterium
GCATCAACCTGTGGTCGCATGTTAGAAACGGTTCGCATTCGCAGCCGTTGATTATCACCGTGTCCACGGGCTTATCCTTTGGGGGTGAGAGCTTCACGTGAGTGGGAAAAGCCGCCCCTCCCATGCCGACCAGACCCGCTTCTTTTGCGATTTCACGTATCTCCTCGGGAGTGAGTCCCTCCAGAGGTTTCGATGGTTTTGCCGCAAAATCGGGCTGGTTGGGGTCGGCAGCTATGATTACCGCCTTCACGAGATTTCCGTTGAAGTTTTTAACTTCCTCGATTGCCTTGACCGTCCCTGCTACCGAGCTGTGTACCGGGGCCGAAACGAAAGCTTCGGATTCGCCTAGCTTCTGACCCACGGTGACCCTATCACCTGGTGATACCAGTGGGCTAGCGGGGGCACCGATGTGTTGCGAGAGCGGAATCGCGACCTCACTTGGCACCGGCGCCGCCTTTATAGGTTTACCTGCGGCAAGCTCCTTGTTATAGGGAGGATGGATGCCGCCTTTGAAGGTTTTATAACCCTGCTTACTCAAATCAATCCACCTCCCCTGCTTTTTCTTTCTGGGCGAACAGATGGGGGAATCTCTCCGACTTCACCCAGCGGGCATAGATATAGATGACGTTTACCAGCAACATGACCCAAAGGAATATCTCATAGAGTGTAAAGAGCTGGGTGGGCCCACCCAGCCAGCCGACAAATCCACTTAGCCAACCAAAGGGCTTGTACACGGCATAGCTGAGCAACCAGAACCAGATTGTCAGTACTCCAATGATTATCCTGAAGATTCTGAGTGGCTCGTTCCATTCCTCGGGTCTTCCAACGAGGTCGTAGTAGAGATACACCACCGCGATTAGAAATAGTGCCCACGCCACAAAGAAGTTGAGCTCCCTGGTAAGCGCGTTGCTCCATGGATACCTCCACCCCGACATGAAAGGATGGAAGATATAGAACCCGCTGTAGAGCACAACCAGTAGCACCCCGAGGTAGGCGCGGTACATTACCTTGGCGGGGCCCGGAACGTTGATTTTTTCTTTCATCAAGGGCACCTCCTCTTATACCACGCGGAATACTTTCATACCGTTGTGCTCGGGATGGATGACGTGCACTGCGCATGCTAGACAAGGATCGAACGACCTGACGCAGCGCACTACGTTTATTGGGTTATCCACATCGGGGACGGGAATGCCGATGAGGGAATTCTCTATCGGGCCCCTGTGCCCATTCTTGTCTCGTGGCGACGCGTTCCAGGTAGTTGGAACCACACACTGGTAGTTATCTATTTTCTGGTTTCTGATGTGTATCCAGTGACCGAGCGCGCCGCGTGGACCCTCTACTAGTCCGGCTCCATAGGCTTCGTTTGGTATCTCCATCCCTTTTTTGTCCCAGATGGGCTTGCCAGGCTGGAGTTCTTCAACCCATGTGGACATCTGGTCTGCGATTAGCTTGCACTCAATAGCTCTTGCCGCATGGCGAGGGAGAATACCAAACTTGAGGGGTGGCTCGAGCAATCCAAGATTTCCCGCCAGCTTTAGTAGCATGTCAGGCTTCTTGACGAGCATGCGCGCAAGAGGTCCCACCTCCATTGGCTTATCTTGGTAGCGGGGAGCTTTGATGAAGGAATATGCCTCTTTTTTCTCGAGGTCAGGATCTGTCTTGCCCTCCCTGGGATTACGGCTCTCGCAGGACTCAGTGTACCAGGAGTACTTCACGCTCTCGATTATATTGTCCTTATCGAATTTCTGGACGTTCATTATGTTGTTGTTGAAAATGGCCCCACTAGGCAGGAATTTCTTGGTGCCGCTCGAATCCTCATCGAAGCCGCCGTAAGCCAGATAATTGCCTCCCGAGTCGCCTGCTCGCAAGAATGGCGCATAGGCAGAAACTCCGGCTAACGTCAGGATGTCTTGGATATAGATGTTATCTATCCACGACCTCAGCTGGGAAATCCGCGCTGACAACGCCAGTATGTTGGACAAGGTTGGGGGATTGGTTACGCCTCCTGGTATAGTGCCCACGAAGGAAGGCATGCGGCCATAGAAGATAGCTATCATCTCATGAGCCAGCTTGCGCATCTCGAGGGCTTCCACGTAATGACCTACCAGTGTCGTTGCGAGTTCAGGATCGCTTACGTAATCCGGTGATTCGTAGCGAGGTAGGAATGGATAGACGTCCTTGGCCTGGACTAGCTTCACGATTTTGTTTTTGAGCGCCCGCAGTTCGGGGTTGCTCCCGTTGTATTTAGCCACCGCTGTGATATCTACGTAATCGAGGGCTGCCAAGTGGTAGAAGTGCAGGACGTGGGACTGGATGAAATTGGCTCCCAGCATGAGGTTACGTATTATGCGGGCGTTATCGGGGAGATTTACGCCTGTCGCACTGTCTAGATTGTAGGAAGCGGCGGTACCGTGAACTAACGGACAAACTCCACAGATTCGTTCCGTTACTTGTTGCGCGTCCCAGGGGTGTTTTCCCCGCAGTAACATCTCGATTCCGCGGAACATCGTCCCGGACGACCAGGCATCCTTGACGACGCCGTTTTCGATCTCGACGTCTATACGCAGGTGGCCCTCAATCCGGGTTACCGGGTCGATACTGACTATCTTTGCCACTATTCCTCACCACCTTTGGGGCTCTCTTCAGTTTTTTTACCAAGTTGTTTGGAGATGTAATGGGCGCCAATGCCCACGGCTGTCGCGCCAGCGGCAACCCAGCCTAGAGTATCAGTTGCTGTGGTAATGCCTGGGAAGTTGACATTGGGCAGAGGTTGGTAAAGCGGCGAAAGTTCTTTGTAGAAATCTGGCGAGGCGCAGCCATGGCATGGTGCGTTACTGCCCACGCACCAGTTGACGGCTGTATTCCAGCGGCGTGTTGGGCAGTCGGCGTAAGTAATAGGACCCTTGCAACCAAGTTTGAAAAGGCAGAGTTTCATATCCGGGTTGCTATCGTTCCAGTCCTCCAAGAACAGGCCAGCGTCGAAGGATGCCCTTCTCTCGCAGTTCTCATGGATTAACTTTCCAAAAAACGTTTTGTCTTCTTTCCACATGTTGAGGTCAGGTTTCCCTTTCACCCCCTGGATCCACAAGAGGGCGTTCATCACTGAGCCCACAACCCAATCGGGATGTGATGGGCAGCCTCCCACATTTATCACCGGCTTTTTCTTGTCTATCCTGGCGACGACTTTCTCAACCGGGGTTGCGCCGGTAACGCTGGCATTGGCTAGCGGTATCCCGCCGAACGAGGCACAGCTGCCGTTGGCTATTACAGCCGCGGCACCAGGGACCAGTTCGCTCATCCACTCTTCGATTGGTTTGTCTTTCGGCACCGCGTTGCCCATGAGGTCTTTTGTGCCTTTTCCGAGACCGAAAGTGCAGAATTCCCCATTGGGTATGGGACCCTCAACTACCAATACGTACTGCCCCTTTAGTTCTTTGGCTGTTGCCTCGATAGCCTCGGTAGCCTTAGAGCCCGCGGCTGCCATTATCGTCGGGTGATAGCGCACGGAGAGCTTGTCGAGGACGAGCTCGGCGACCATCGGGTAACTGGAGTTGAGGAATGACACCGAGCACCCGGTGCAGTTTTG
>JAQURN010000157.1 GCA_028715585.1 Actinomycetota bacterium
TTGAGAGAGACCGTGAAGAGGTGTGAAGAAAACGTACCCTTTTACAGGAAAGAGCTCAAGGAAAGGGACATGAGCTGGAAAGACGTAAGGAGCCTCGAGGACTTGAGGAAACTTCCTTTCACCACGAAAGAGGACATCCAGGAGCAATCTCCATTTGGAATGCTCGCGGTGCCCCTGAGGAAAATAAGGAGAATCTATCCATTTTCCAGGGTGTTTGCTGGCCCCGTAGTGGTTGGTTGTACTGCGAACGATTTAGAGCTCCAAGCTGAACTCATGGCAAGATCGTTGGCTTCCGCTAATTGCGACCGTTCGGACATTATCCAGGTTGCCTATTGTTGCGGGATTGACATGTGCGGACTTGGCTTTCTCCAGGGGGCAGAAAAGCTGGGAGCGGCCGCGATTCCCACATCTGGGGGCGACGCGAAGCGACAGGTCAAGATAATGATGGGCATCGGAACAACGATGCTTTGCAGCACTCTTTCCTGGGCGGCTCACCTGGCGCGTGCCGCAGAGGAAATGAGTATGGGTTTTCGAGACTTCAAGCTTAAATCAGGGCTGCTGGTTGCTGAGCCATGGGGTGAGGAGGCTCGAAGAAGGGCTGAGAAAGTTTTGAACTTTTCTGCCTTTGATGTATACGGATTGAGCGAAATCGGATGCCCAGGGGTTTCGGTGGAGTGCGAGGAGAAAAACGGTCTCCATGTTTTTGAAGACGCGTTTTTGGTGGAGGTGGTGGATCCTGAGACATCAGAAAACCTTGCTTTTGGGGAAGAAGGGGAACTTATCATTACTACCATAAACAGGGAAGGCGTTCCGCTTCTCAGGTACAGAACTGGTGACATTTCTTCCTTTGATGAGAGCCCTTGTGCTTGTGGGCGCACACACGTGAAGATGGCGGGGATTAGAAAGAGAACGGACGATATGCTCAAAATCATGGGGGTAAATGTGTTTCCCTCAGAGGTGGAAGCAGTTCTTGGCGATATCGAGGGCATTTCGCGTAATTTCCGCTTGGTGGTTGACAGAGAAGCCGTCCTAGAGGTACTCGAGGTCGAGGTGGATGAAAGTCTGTTTTCGGACAGGGTTGCTGGGCTTGAAGAGCTGAGGGAGGTAATAAAATCCGAGATAGAGGGTTATCTAGGAGTGAGAGTCGATGTAAGGTTGGTGGAACCAAGAACCCTTGGAAGTGCTGGGGGTAAAAAGGTGAAAATCGTTGATTACCACGAGTCTTAGGAGAATTTTGGAGGCCCCGAATGGAGACCAAGCAAATATCGGTGTTTCTTGAAAATGAATCGGGAAGATTGTTAGAGCTAGCGCGGGAGCTTGGCGAGCATGGCATCAATATACGGGCACTTTGCGTCGCTGACACTTACGACTTTGGGGTGGTGAGGATGATTGTCGATGACCCGGATCGGGCAAGGGAAGCTTTGCTCGCGAAAGGTTTCACCGTAAAAGAGACCGTGGTAGTTGCTGTTGAAGTCAAGGATGAGCCAGGCGGCCTTGCTGGGGTACTGCATCCACTGGTGGAACAGGAGATGAATGTCGAGTATGTTTATTCATTTATAGGAAAAAAAGACGAAACAGCCATCGTGATAATAAGAGTGGATGAAGCAGAGCAGGCAGCTGGAGCTCTTAAGGCCGCGAACTATAAAGTCGTTTCACCTGATGAGCTTTATAAGATTTGAGGTGAAAATGTGATGGTTTTTTCTTCTTCCATCGCGCTTCAAACAAAAGGTAATACTCATATTATCGATATCACCCCAAAGGTTTCAGAAGTCCTGAAAAAATCGGGCTTGAAAATGGGGGTAGTTGTTTTGTTTGTACCTGGGTCCACTGCCGGTCTCACGACAGTTGAATACGAACCCGGGCTCGAGGAAGATTTAAAGGAAATGTTCGAAAGAATCGCGCCACAGGGAAGGGGGTATCACCATAACTTGAGGTGGAATGATGGAAACGGGCATTCTCACGTCAGGGCATCGCTCTTGGGGCCTTCCCTTGTGATACCCTTCGAAGCCTCTAGGTTACTTCTTGGGACGTGGCAGCAGATTGTCCTGATTGATTTTGACAACAAGCCGAGGAGCCGCCGGGTGCTTTGTCAAGTATTGGGCGAGTGAATAGTTTCGTGGTCTATTTCATCTAGAAGATTGTCTAAGAGCTTTACCGCATTGTCGAGGTGGTTTCGCTGGATTCTTGGATATGTGTCTAGCCTACTTCTCCACCCATGGTATGCTCCGTCATCCATTCCCCCGATGGTTACCGCTCGGTATCCTCTGGCGATTGCAACTAGGGCATCGCTCTTTTTTATGCGACATTTCCCCTCCGATATTTGCGTATCCTTCGATCTGCTAGCTGCCTGAAACGCGAGCTTCCTGAGTTTTCTACTCGAGCCAAAACCGAATATAGCACCTTCTCTGGTGAGAACGTTCATTTTTCCCCTGCCAAGGTGATCGAGGTTGATGATATAGGAGTTCTTGAGCAATGAGCGGTGACGCCGGATAAGTTCGACCATTCCCCTTCCTCCAGCATTTCCTCTCGCGGTGGCTACTCCCCATACTTCGGTGAATTCAAGCGGTCTTGCTGAAATCGAGGCTATTACCGAGAGCATGACTCCAACTCCTGAAGCGTTGTCGTTGGCTCCCGAAGTATATTTGCCTCGCAGCTCTCCTATAAGCAATATCAGGAAAAACACAAGTAAGAAAAGGGCGAAGGGGCTTCCTAAAAGCCACATCTTAAAAGCCAATTCTTCTTGCGCGCGTGTGATTTCCGCGATTGCCCCCAAAAGAGAAAGCAGCGCAATCACAATCATGGCTAGAAATGAAATGGAGTAGAAAAATCTATAAAGACGAGGCGTCCTGGCAAATGGAGAGCTTTTTGGGGTGTCATAATTCGCGACTAGAACAACGAGGCGCTTCCTCGCCTTCTCGGGCTTGACTTTTCCTATTACATTCAGCGCTTTGCTGCGGGGATAGAGTTTCGAGATGGTGGACCAGCTGAAAGTTTCGAGCTGAAAAAGGAAAAGGGCAATGATTGAAAGAATCAAGCTTATAAACCAACCTTTCAAAATCAGCAGATAAGCAACTACAGAGAGGGCATAGAGCACAAGAACCGCATGCAAGTCCGAATCCCAGCAAGAAAAAGTTTCCAGCTCTACTTCGGTGCCAGACTCGCCCAGGGTATCGAGGATATAGGAGGCAGCAGCGGCTTCCCGGTCGCTTCCGGCGCCCCGTGGACCTATTCTTCTTGACAGGTAAAGGACATGTTTGCTTGGCAGAGACATGGGGGTATTTTTTCATGAAGTTGTTTATTTGCCAATCAGTGCGCGGGCGACTTGTTGTCTGCCACGGGGTGTTACTGTAAAATCTGCTGGAGGCGCACGGGAACGTGCGTTGATTTTTAATGGGGAAAGTCAAGGGAGGTTTTTCTCTCGAGGCAATGAGGTATAGCTCGATAATATTGAGATGGATTACAAGGTTCTTTCCCACATAGATTCCCCCAGAGATCTCAAAAATCTCGACAAGCAAGAGCTAGATTTGCTCTGCTTTGAGATTAGGGACTTAATCATCCAAACTACCAGTACGCAC
>JAQURN010000158.1 GCA_028715585.1 Actinomycetota bacterium
TGATTGATACACAAGAAAAGTGATGAAACCCGAACGGCTAAACATTAACCGGTTGTCAAAAAAGAAATCTTTGTAACCTTAGGATAACTTGCACAGCAACGCCCAACGGCGCGCTAAATTGACCCCTGCGCGAACCTTCCTATAAACTCATTCCACCATGTGGTTAATTGTTACTGAGAAAAACCAGACCGCGAAGCGCATAGCCTCTATTCTTTCGAGGGGAAAGATGAAGGCGGAAGGCGACAAAGCTATGCCTGTCTATTCTTTTACCCTGGACGGGGAGCAGATAAAGTGCGTGGGGGTTCGTGGCCATGTTCTTCGTGCTGACTTTCCAGAAGAATATAAGCGATGGGAACGCGTTGAACCCAAGGAACTTCTTGGTGCCGATATTGTTAAGGTGCCGACAGAGAAAGCGGTAGTTACTAAACTCAAGAGGCTCGCGAAGACAGCGGATAGGGTGATTATCGCTACAGATTATGACAGGGAAGGCGAGTTGATTGGCTATGACATCTCTAGTCTAATCAAAGAGGTGAATCCCAACGCAAACTTTGCCAGGGCACGTTTTTCCGCCCTCACAGAATCGGTGATAAGGGAAGCTTTCCAGAATCCAAGTGAGCTCGCAGAGGGTCTTGCCAAGGCAGGAGAGGCGAGACAAAATATCGATCTCTTGTGGGGAGCGGCTCTCACCAGGTTTATCTCCCTTGCGTCCCGAAGGCTCGGGCAGAAATTTTTGTCGGTTGGAAGGGTCCAGAGCCCCACTCTCGCGTTGATTGTCGAGAGAGAGAAAGAAATAAACGAGTTCGTCCCAGAGGATTACTGGACAGTTGGCGCGTTGCTCGAGGTTAAAGGGAGGGAATTTTCCGCCCAGCATAAAAAAGGGCGGTTTTCCTCTGAAAAAGAAGCGCTGGCTTCCTTCTCGAACATTTCGACAAGCGCGAAAGTTACATCGGTTACGCAGAAAGAACGGTTGCTTGAGCCCCCTTCTCCTTTCAATACCACCTCCTTCCTGTCGGCGGCATCTGCGGCTTTCAAGATGAGTTCCGCCAAGGCTATGGATATTGCCGAGAGCCTCTACTCCCGTGGATACATCAGCTATCCCAGGGTTGATAACACCGTTTACCCCGACTCCCTGGATTTGAGAGGTGTGTGTGAGGCGATTTCGCAAGCGGAAGTTTTAGGCGAACTCGCCCGCGAACTTCTTCGGAAGCCGAAATTACTCCCCACTAAAGGAAAGAAATTCTCCACAGACCATCCACCCATCTACCCGACTGGTCCAGCCAAAAAGAGTGAGCTTACTTCGAGCGAGTGGAAGATATACGAACTTGTCGTCCGGCGTTTCTTTGCGACCTTGGCTGGACCCGCCAAGGTTCTTTCCACGATATTGGATTTCGAATCAGGGGGAGAAGAACTACGCGCCAGGGGGCAGGTAGTAGTGGAGGGGGGATATCTTCACTACTACCCATATACGCGCAGAAAAGATGAGGAACTTCCCCCCTGTGAGAAGGGAATGACCGTCCGGGTCGTGGACAAAAAAATAGAGGCAAAGCAGACCCAGCCCCCTCCCAGATATTCGGAGGGTAAGCTTATCGAGAAGATGGAAGAACTTGGGTTGGGGACAAAGGCTACCAGGCATGCGATTATTCAGAATCTAAGGGAGAGGGGCTATATTTTAAGCGATCCAGTCAAGCCGACGTCGATGGGCGTGGCGGTGGCAGATGCGCTGACGAAAAACGCGACCCTGGTGGCAACGCCCGATATGACAGCTCAGCTCGAGCGTGATATGGATGACGTTGCGAAGGGAAAAATTTCGCTCGAGGGAGTGGTCGGGGAGTCAAAGGAGGTTCTCGCGGAAATTCTCGATCAATTGAGTGCCAGAAGGGAACAGATAGGAGAGGAAATCAGGGCTGGGGTAAGAGGAGATTTGTGTTTAGGCTCTTGTCCTTCGTGCGGAGGAGAACTTTCCATAAAAAGAGCCCGCGCCTCGGGAAAGCGCTTTGTTGGCTGCTCCAATTATCCGGAGTGCAAAGTGACTTTTCCGCTACCACAAAAAGGCGGGATTCTTGCCACCGGAGAAGTATGTTCTCTGTGCGGCACTCCAAAGATAAAGGTCTTGAAAAGTGGCAGCAGACCCTGGGAGCTTTGCCTCGATCCTGACTGCGAAAGCAAGAAGAGGCAAGAGGTTTCCACTGCGAGCAGAGGAAAGAAAGGCACTGGGAAGTCTGCCTAATTGTGTTTTTTCTAAGGAAGGGGTGGGGAACCATGAGCAAGGTTTCAATTTTTGGAGCTGGACACGTGGGAGCAGCCGCTGCCTTTTGTATTTCTGGGATATCTTCTGGGCAAGTAAACCTGATAGATGTAGATGGTGGAAAAGCCCTGGGCATGGCACTAGACATCGGGCAATCTTGCGCTTCCTATGCAGACAGTTTGAGGATTGAAGGGAGCGATGACGTTGGGCTGATAGAGGAGTCGGATATAGTTGTCATAACCGCAGGGTTTCCCAGAAAACCAGGAATGTCGAGGCAGGATCTCTCTTCAGCCAATGCTCCTATAATCTCTTCTATTTCTAGAGAGATAAAGCGGTTTTCTCCCGATTCAGTTGTGATAGTCGTCACAAACCCAGTGGACGAGATGACCTACCTTTGTTGGAGGGAAACAGGAACGCCCCCAGAAAAGGTGATGGGCATGGCAGGCGTTCTCGACACCTTCCGGTTTGTTTACTTTCTCTCCCGCCTTGGGAATGTCGAGGTGAAGAATATAGAAGCCATGGTTCTTGGTTCTCATGGCGATGAAATGGTTCCTCTTATCGACAGCTCCAAAATCGGGGGGACGCCCCTCTCCCAGGCATTCAATGAGGAAATCCTGGAGGAGGTCATTAAAAAAACAAGAAAAGGCGGCGAAGAGATTGTTAGGTGCCTGGGGGATGGCAGCGCTTTTTTTGCGCCTGCCGTCTCGATTACCGCCATGGTACGGGCTGTGCTTTTTGGTGAGGGCAAGGTGCTTCCCGCTTCCGTCTATTTGAGCGGCGAGTATGGAATGAGGGACATCTTCCTTGGTGTGCCTGCTCGCTTAGGAAGGGGTGGTGTCACGGAAGTTTTGGAGCTGCCACTTTCCCAACGCGAGATGAAGATGCTCAAAGACGCTTCCATGGCGGTGAATGAAAGGATTTCACCTATCAGGGCGGTTTACAAGCAATGAAAAATCTCGACGCGGCAACCTTTGAGAGCCTTGTAGAGCAGCTTTGTTTAGAGGTATCACATACCTTGCCCCCCGATGTATTGGAGGCGCTCAAAGATGCTCGAGGCAAAGAGAAATCCCTCCTGGGCCGCAAGGTTATCGGCATGATTCTTGAGAATGCCTCCGAGGCGGAGAGGCTTAATGTTCCGCTATGTCAAGATACTGGCTCGTTCACCATATATCTTGGAGTTGGCAAGGGCATTTGTATAACTAACGAAATTCTGCCTAAAGTATCTGAGGCGGTTTCTCAGGCGACCGAAAGGGGTCACTTGAGGGCATCGGTTGTATCTCCGCCGGTGGAGGGAAGGG
>JAQURN010000159.1 GCA_028715585.1 Actinomycetota bacterium
TTTTCTCCGCCTTTCCTGATCCACGGAAAGGCGTGTCGGCTATATTTGCAATCATGGATGTAGGAAGATTGTCAATCGCGTAGTAGCCTGAGTCCTCGAAATATTTCAGGGCTTCGCTCTTGCCAGCTCCAGACATCCCAGTTACAACTACTAATTCCATCTTCAATCTTCTCCGGTTCTTTCTCTAGATTCTAACCCTAAAAGGAGCTTTTTCCATTCCAAGCCAAAATTGTAACCACCAAGTTGACCGTCCGCGCAAATCACTCTATGGCACGGAATGAGAATCGGCAGTGGATTACTTGCAAGTGCCCTTCCAACTGCCCGGGCTGCCTTTTCCCTGCCGAGCATACTCGCAACACCCTGGTAGCTTGCCGTCTCTCCCCAGGCAATATTCATTACAACCTCATATGCGCTCCTTGAAAAGTTACTAATTCCCTTGAAATCCAATGGGGGAATCTCGGTGGGATTCCTTCCGCTAAGGGATGTTTCTAGGTAGTTGCCAAGTGAATCGAAGAAATGAGAAACATTCTCCTCCACCCCTGGGGACTTCCTTGTCTCCAAGCAGGTGGAGGAGAATTTCTTTCCCTCGAGGGGTGGCATCAGGAGTTTCCTTATCCCGCAGGGACTCGCGCTTGCCTCAAAACGCAAGTCCCCCAGCAAAAAAGATGCGTGCGAGACCCCAGACTCATGATTAAGGCAATCCATGTGTAGTAATAACACCAACCCTCCTTGCGGCATTGTGGACCGCCATGGCGACCTTCTTTGGTATTCCTTCAACGCTTTCTATCTCTTCAAGGCTTGCAAGGGCAACCTTTTCAGGGCTCCCAAAGTGAGAAATGAGTATCTTTTTCCTGGCAGGACCGACTCCGTCGACTTCATCAAGCCATGAAGCCTTAGTCCCTTTCTTCATCAGCGCTCTGTTATAAGTAACAGCAAAACGATGAGCCTCATCACGCACTCTCTGGAGAAGAAACATCGCCTCCGAATTCCCTTCCAGCCTTATGGGCATCTTCATCTTTGGTCTGTATATTTCCTCAAACCGCTTGGCGATTGCAGCGATTTCCACCTCTTTGATGCCGAAGGTATCCAAAACCTGCTTTGCTGCTCCAAGCTGCCCTTTTCCGCCATCGAGCAGGAGAAGGTCTGGAAGTTTTTCAAATTCCCTGTCATCTCTCAACTCATCTCTGGCACGAAGGTATCGCTTGAACCGCCTGAGGATGACTTCCCTCATCATCCCAACGTCATCTATACCGGGAGTGAATTTTATTTTGAACCTGCGATAGCTCTGCCGTCTTGGGAGTCCCTCCTCGAAGACTATCATTGATCCCACCGAAGCGGAGCCTCCCATTGTTGAAATGTCGAAGCATTCTATTCGGAGCGGATATTTCTTGAGATGAAGCCTTTCCTTGAGTTCCCGGAGTGCCATGTCCAGCTTTTGCCTGTCCCGTGCCCGCCTTTCTTTTTCACTCTCAAGCGTAAAACGGGCGTTATCTTCAGCAAGAGCTAAAGCCTCGGCTTTTCTTCCCCTCTTTGGAACAGTTATCCTAACCTTTCCTCCCTTCTGCGATGCCAACCACTCCTCTATTGCCTCCCCCTCCTCACCCATATTCCTCACTACAATCTCACGCGGTATTCGACCGCTCATGTCGTAATGCTTCTTAATAAATTGCTCTATCAGTTCCTCGTCAGGAAGTTCATCTTCCAAATCGGAAAAGAAACACGGGTTCCCCAGGTCAATCCCTCCCCGGTTTTCACTTACCGAGAAACAGACCTCGAGGCCATCCGAATACATGCCAATCACATCGTAATCCCCGTACCTGGAAGCGGACTTGGGATGGGCGATTACCATTCTGGCTGACTCTATCTTCTTTTTTATCCTTGCCGCTTTTTCAAATTGGAGATTCCTCGAAGCCTCGAGCATCTCCGCTTCGAGTTGTTGGATGACTTCTCGTCCTCTGCCCTCAAGAAAATCTGAAAACTGCTTTACCTGCTGTTCATAGACGCTTTCGGGAACCTCGCCGGTGCACGGCCCAAGACACATTCCGATATCTTTATAAAGGCAAGGTGAACCATTGCGCCTGCCTGGAAATTTACCCTTGCACTGCCTCAATGGGAAAATGTTATGAAGAAGTCTCACTGTATTTCTCGCGGCTTTTACATTAACGTATGGCCCAAAGTATTTAGTGCCAGGGATTTTCTTCCCTCTGACAATTGCCACCCTTGGAAACTCATCCGCGAGGGTCAACGCGATGTAGGGGTAACTCTTGTCATCGCGAAGCATGACGTTGAACCTTGGTTTGTACTTCTTTATCAAATTAGACTCGAGAATGAGCGCTTCGACTTCATTCCTGCAAAGGTTCACCTCCACGTCGTCTATTTCGCTACGAAGAAGTTGCCCTTTGGCGGTTGGCAACGCTGAGGTTTGAAAATACGAACGTACCCTATCTCGAAGCGATTTTGCTTTGCCAACATAGATTACCTCGCCCTTGCGATTCCGGAATACGTAAACCCCTGGTTCATCGGGGAGAAAATCAATTTTTGCTTGGAGCCCTTGATTAGTCATTGTGAATTGCTAATGATTGGGGGGCGAGAATCCCCGCAAGGTATTTGCCGGTGTAAGATTTTTGCTGGTCCGCGGCAACTTCTTCAGGAGTTCCCGCGGTCACAAGGTAACCACCTTTGTCTCCACCCTCGGGTCCGAGATCGATGATGTGGTCAGCCACCTTGATGACTTCCATATTATGCTCCACAACAACTACAGTGTTCCCCCTGTCCACAAGGCGGTTGAGTACAAGGATAAGCTTGTTTATGTCATCGAAGTGAAGACCGGTAGTCGGCTCATCCAGGAGATAAACTGTTTTTCCAGTTGAATGGCGCGATAGCTCTTTTGCCAGCTTGATCCTCTGAGCCTCACCACCGGAAAGGGTGGGCGCTGGTTGTCCGAGCTTTATGTAGCCAAGACCCACGTCTGAGATGAGCTGGAGTTTTTCAGCAAGATGGGGAATCTTGCCGAAAAACTCCAATGCCTCGTCCACCGTCATGTCCAGTACATCGGCAATGGCCTTTCCCTTATACCTCACTTCTAGAGTCTCCCGGTTATAGCGTTTCCCTTTGCAAGCCTCACATGTAACATACACGTCAGGAAGGAAATGCATCTCTATCTTTACGCTTCCCTCCCCCCTGCACGCTTCGCACCTTCCTCCTTTTACGTTGAAGCTGAAACGACCGGGCTTGTAACCCCTGACCTTCGACTGGGGAGTTTTCGCGAAAAGTTCCCTTATGCCGTCAAAAACCTTCGTATAGGTGGCGGGATTCGATCTGGGTGTCCTCCCTATAGGCGATTGATCGATATTTATAACTTTGTCTATCGCTTCCAAGCCCTCGATTGCCCTGTGTTTGCCTGGGGGGATCCTCGAAGAAAAAATGGCTTTCCTTAGCCCCCTGTAGAGAATCTCCGTTATCAGGGTGCTTTTTCCAGAGCCGCTTACTCCGGTAACACAAGTAAATGTACCCAGTG
>JAQURN010000160.1 GCA_028715585.1 Actinomycetota bacterium
TCTCGCCGGTAAAGATTCCGTCTATGAGGGAGTCTTTAAGCAGACGGGGATAATAAGAACGGATAACTT
This sequence comes from Actinomycetota bacterium, assembly GCA_028715585.1. Classification (GTDB taxonomy): domain Bacteria; phylum Actinomycetota; class Geothermincolia; order Fen-727; family JAQURN01; genus JAQURN01. The sequence goes on from JAQURN010000160.1 coordinate 70, forward strand.
CGAGGAGCTCTTAGACCTGGCATGGGCTCTCGCGCTCCTTCCCCCCGCAAAGGGAAGGAAAATATGCGTTCTCACAAACTCCGGTGGTCCAGGAGCCAGCATGGCGGATTCCTGCGCCAGAGCTGGGCTTGAGGTTCCCCTCTTGAGCGATGAGCTTCAAAGCAAGATACATCGCGTCCTTCCTTCAACCGCGGCATACGCCAATCCTATCGATATGACCTTTTTCATGGACATCGACGAGATGTATGTGAATATCCCACGGATGGTGATGGAGAGCAGAGAGACCGATGGGGTGTTGCTATATGGCGTGTTCGGACCAAGCGTGTTCGGGCAAACTCAAAAACTCTTTGAAAGCATTCTGAACTTGGATAGCTCCAACGACCTTTCCGAGTTGATCGAGCGCCTGGAGCAAGTCGCCCAGTTGCCGCAAAATCACGACAAACCCCTGGTGGCTTCCTCTTTCTGGTCCGCCGAGGACGAAGCTTCCCGTTGGCTCATCCAGAACGGGATTCCCGTTTACCCGACCCCTGACCGTTCAGTCAAAGCAATGTGGGGCTTGTGCAAGAGATGGGAGATACTCGAATCTTTCAAAAACAGTTAGCGTTTATTCCAACATAGACTTAAGCTCGATAGCATTTTCCACCGCGTAGCCAAACTGATCGTTGTCGAAATAGCAGTAAACATCCCTTCCCTCTTCCACCCAGCCGGAAAAGATTTCCGCCCAACCGGAAAGAGCTTTCTTTGTATATTTTCCCTCGTACGCGCCTCCTGGGCCATGAAGCCGAACATACGCGAAATCAGCAGTCAAAACATTAGGAGACCTGACCCCGGAAAGCTCATAAATACAGAAAGAGCACCCAAATCGCTCGAGCGCCTGGTAAACCCCGGGGTGAAACCAGCTCGTATCCCTGAACTCAAAAGCATACCCACGCCCCCTGCCTCGCGGCAATTCCTCCAGGAAAGACTCGAGTCTTTCTACATCAACCTTCCAGCGGGGAGGTAGCTGGAAAAGTATGGGACCCAATTTCTCCCCCAGTGTTCCTACTCTCCTTATGAAATTACCGAGAGGCTCCCCAACTTCTTTGAGCTTCTTCATGTGTGTGATGTAGCGGCTTGCCTTCACTGAAAACACAAAATCGGGGGAGACTTTTTCCCTCCATTCCACTAGAGTCTTTTCCTCGGGGAGGCGATAGAAGGAGTTATTTATCTCTAGCGTGTCAAAAAAGCTCGCGTAATGCGAAAGAAATTCATCTGGTTTCGCGCAGGGCGGATAAAATGGCCCAACCCAGTGAAGGTAGTGAAAACCGGAAGTCCCGATATAAAACTTGGGCTTGCTCACCTCGCCGATTTCCCCGTTCTCTTTGCCTCTCCCGGCAAAAACTTGAATTTTATTTAGTCAAAACCCTCTTGAGTTCCCCTTCCTTTTCAGTGGAAGTGATGGCAATAACAGAATCGCCAGGCTCAAGCATTTCGTCCCCGCCGGGGATAATAACCTCGTCGTTCCTAATGATCGCGATGAGCATGCAACCCCTCGGAAGCCCTAGCTCCTTTATCGGCTTTCCACATGCGGAGCATTGGGTCTCAGGGATGTCAACCTCTACTACCGCAAGCTTTCCTTTTCTCATCATGTAAAGAGTGATGATGTCTCCGATAGCCGCTTCTTCCTCAATCAAGTGACCAATAACAGTCGTGCTGGAGATAGCGTCTATCCCCATAAGGTTGAATATTTTTTCGTTCTTGGGGTTGTTTACCCTGGCTACAGCGCGAGGAACCCCAAACGAAGTGCGGGCAAGCTGGCAGGCTACGAGGTTGTCATCGTCGTCGCCAGTCACAGAAGCAAATACGTCTGCTCTGTCAACTTGGGCTTCTTCCTGGACTCTGTAGTCACAGGCATCCCCCTCAATTACGAGTATGGAATCATTGAGGGCGAGCTTTTCGCATATTTTTCTATCCCTCTCTATAACAACAACGGAGTACCCTTTCTGGGAAAGTTGGTTCGAAAGAAACGAGCCAACATTTCCCCCTCCGCTTATTACAACCCTTGTCATAGCTACCTCCCTTGAGATTTTCTAGACCTCATTTTCGAATGTAATGATAGGCGCAAGGAAACTCTTTTTCCATAGAGCGCAAGAGACAAAAGTGAAAATTTACGCGAGGCTTGCTCTGCACCACCTCAGTGTTTGGGAGGGGAGCGCTCGAGGGGAAAATCTGCTAGGCTAAAAGTTGTTTATTGCTCGAAAAAAACCGGCGCGGGGGTTATCCATATGAACACGATAAGTTTAGAGCTTCCTCCAGTTGGTGTGAGGAGGATAGGGAAGGACAAGGGAGAAAATCTCAGTGCTTCCATCTATCACGGAGTCTCTTACTGCGACGCCATAAGGCTCGCGACCTTCGGGGAAGAACTGTTGGTAATCCCTGGTTCAATCGAGGTGTGCAGATGGTCACCTGTCGCCCTAGGGTTGAAGAAGCCCGAGAGCAAGTTCGAGGAGGGTATCAAACCCCGCATGGAGGAAACCAAAGGCTATTTCATCGCGCAACTACGCTCCTTCACAGAAGATAGGCAACCGGAAGTGGTCATCATAAGGGCGCATCCTCGGGAGCTGAGAAGCATCTTTGGTGAGAGGGAGGGCAAAGGCTTTATTGATGATTACCACGAAGACCTGGGCATCTCCGCTCTGGGGGTTCTCGGTGGGCGCCTTGGTTTTAGGGGTTTTTCTTCTATCTTGTCTAACAGGATTGCAAGCGCTCTCACGAGTTGGAAGCGATTCGACGACTTTACCAGGAAGGCTTTCAAAAGCGAGAGGGTAACCCAGCTCTTCGACGAGGTAATACGCCGATATTTTGCCGACATGTCAATTTGTAGGAATTCAACCGTAATCCCCATTCTAAAAGGGGCTGGAAATGTTTCCTTCTTCTGCGTCGGGGGAGTCAGCTGGGGCAAGAACAAACCAGGCTTCATGACTTCTGGGTTGCCTTACGAGATTTTCAAAGAAGTCGAAGAAAAGCTAGATTATCCCGGCAAATCTAGCAAAAAGGCTGTTTGACGAGCGTTATAGCTCCATTGGGGCATCGCTCGTAACAAATACCGCATCCGAAGCAATCGAGCGTGGTTGATTTTCCTCCTACGATTTTTCTTCCTGAGAATGGGCAGAACTCCACGCATATCCCGCAGCCGGTGCACTTAGCTTGGTCACCCGATGACGCTTCCCACTCACCTTTTACAAGGGGATATATGTTCTGTCCCAGCGTGCGGTTGAGAATGAAGGGAACACAGCCATCGGCGCAGCAGTTGCATATGGCGTATTCGTTTAGCGCTCCTCCAACGATGCAGTGAATGAAAACCATGTGAAACATCCCAAGGCTAGCGCACTCTTTCACAATCCTGATTGCCTCTTTCTTGC
>JAQURN010000161.1 GCA_028715585.1 Actinomycetota bacterium
CCTCTCTCTATCCCAAAGGCATAGTTGATGGTTCGGAGGTTTGTGATATCGATATAAACAAAGGCGAAGAATCTTCCTCGCATCTCAATCCGCCTGCGCGTCTCCTCGTAAATCTGGTGTTTCCCCGGCAGTTTTGTCAGGGGGTCAATTGCCAGTCCCTTGCTTGCTTTTCGGAGGAGGGAATTCAGGCGAGCAAACAGCTCAGCCATCTCAAAAGGCTTCGAAAGGTAATCGTCGGCGCCACATTCAAACCCTCGTACAACATTGTGCGTCTCATTCAGTGCGGTAAGCATGATGGTAGGAATATACCTGGTTTTGGGCTCGGCTCTGAGTTTCCTGCAAATCTCCCAGCCATCCATATCGGGAATGAGGATATCGAGAATGATGACGTCTGGCTGATCTACTATGGCGGTTGCGAGCCCCGCAACCCCCCTCGCTTCGGTGATAACGTCGTATCCCTCCATTTCCAGGTTTGTCCTCATGACCTCGAGGAGACGTGGGTCATCATCTATCACCAGCACCTTCGTTTTTTTAGCTTCAGCCATCTAGGAGCCTTTCGCTCGAGATTCACGCAGGAATCTAGGCAATTGAGTCTGGTATAACAGTAGCCGCACTTGCCGTGAAGCTCAGAACAATTTTAGCACACCCAGTGCGGTGGGGTTTATGCCAGCCCGTGTTCGAGGAGGAAGGCTTTTTCTTCCAATATCTTGCTCGTCGGCCCCTCCGCGACTATCTTCACTCTTTGAACTCTCATAAAAATCAACGAGGTCGAGGCGCGTCTGAATGACAACCGAGACAACAATAGTGGCAATGAGGGCTTCGTCGATGCCTATGATGGAATGGACTCCCACCATGGCAGGAAAAACAACATTCAACGCATGGGCGTCCTCCCAAGCAAGATAGGGAGAAAAATAACCTCTGGAAGTTGGAATGGGGGTAGTTTTATCTTGACCTGGGTTTTTACAGGTACGGCATAAAAAACCGCAACCCCTATCCGAGGGTCACGGACTTTCAGTCGCTTATCTTTTGTCAGGGCAAAGCTCCACAGACCCTCTTTCGTGAGGCACAGCCTGGGCGATGAACGACTTGTCAACCGTTATATATACATGGACTCGGCAATCTTTATTAGCTGCTTTTCCGTAAAGCCAAGCTTCCCCGAGCAAGCCCCGTATTTTATCCCGCTATCCCACCAGCCGAGGCCAGGTGGAAGAGACCAGACCTCATCAATCTCGCCTTTATCGTTACGGTACCCGAAATAGTGCGGAGGATAGGCAAGCATCTCAAACCCTGCGACCTCGACCACGTGGGGCACGGCACCTATGCAACCAACATTGGGGTTTTCCGCAACGGCAGCATAGGATGCAGCTTGCAATCGGAAATCCGGCTTTTCTTTCCACACCTCCGCACTCATGGCAATGCTGTTATCGTACTCGAAATAAGCTATCTTGTTACAGGAAGCGGACGTGTCGATCTGGATGCCTGTAAGTTTGCCTCCGAGGGTCTCCTTTGGAACCCTCAGCTTGGCGCCGATATATTTCTCAGCCTCCTCCAGAGACACTTTTGGAGGAGGGGGAGGAGGTAGAGTAACACAACCAAAGAGGCTGGGGTCAGCAGGCTTTACTTTCACCTTTTCGCTTGGCAGGCGGAGATACTCATCGTCACCGTTGCAAGGCCCATTCAGGACCTGGACCTCTATCTCAGGGGGGATTATAGGTTCTGCCGGTAAATCAGCCGGCTTCTGATCCAGCTGTTCATGCGAGGTTACCTCCCCACTCCCACTGCCCCCACCGAAAAGAGCCAAAGCCACGAGGGTAGCACATACCACTGTAAGCCGTATGAGGTGCCTCTTCTTCTCTTTCATCTCTCATCCCCCTATAAGTAAGCCTCATCCCCCTGCTCCCAACCCCAATGATAATAACGATTTAATCCAATAGTGGTTAACGTTCTCTTATCCACCCGGAGTTAGGGCTTTTCCTGTAGAACTTGAATTTCTTAGGCTTGGTCCTTAAAAAACTAGTACCTATTCTTCATGGATGGTCAGTCTAAGTCCTGTACACCGAGATTCAGCTAGAGGATCCCACCTTAAAAGTACCTACTTCGACGATATTCCACCGATTATGTCTCCGGTAATGGCGTCAACCCACACTTCCATGAATATATCTTTGCCATCACCCAGAGGCGGGGCGAGGCAAGCCCGGACGAGCCAAGCCAGGCGGTTCTTCCGTTCAATAATGGGAGTCATTCCCTTGCTGGCTTCTTCCGCCAGCCTGTCACTGAACTCCCAGTTCGGAATCACGTAGGCCAGAGTTGCCGATGTAGGTACCTTTATCTTGTCGTAGCGAGCAGCATTCTCGGGGACATTACTCCAATCTTGCTTCTTGCGTTCTATGTGGTCAACGATAATGCCCCTTGCGAGGGAAACTGCCTGTTTCTCTTTTATGCGGGGCTTCACATCCGGGCAATCTTCTGCAATGTCATTTCGACCCATGTTTATAAGAAGGCCATCCGCCCTCATCATTAAGCAAGCAGCAGGTTGCATGTAATATGGGATACCTGATTTGGGAGCCCGCTGCGCATCAATCATGTAAATATCAACACCGGTTGGACTTCCACGCTGCGCGGTAACGGAATAGCTTACACTCTTTGGGCGCTTGAGGTTGTGCGAATCCGCAAATGATGTAGATAGCTCTTGAAGTTTGCGCAGCAGCACTTTTGCCTTCTTTATTGCTTCATCTTTAGGGATGGGAATAACTTTGACATTAGGGTCATCATATGGACCGAGGTTTTGAAGGTTAAGGATTGTGCAGTCTTCTGTCTTGATGGAGACAAATAGGCCTGGGCCAGATATCCTCATCACATTAGAGCCCTTGCCGGTTTCGAAGACCTTCTCCACTTTAATCGAGGCAACATCCTCACTACGGATAGGCTGTTCCTCTGGGAAAACCACCTGCCTGCAAAGTACGTAGAATTCACGCGCAGCCTGTTCATCTATTTCCTTGATTTCTCCCGTGTCAACAGGGTCTAAGAGTACCTCTCCCTCTGTTTTTACAAGCTTTACCCCATCAGCGGGCTCCCTCGATGGCGGTTTGCCTCTAGCTGCAAAGACATACGCGCCACCTATTCCAAGAAGCACCACGATGACGCAACCTATAATTAAGTATTTCCATTTTTTAATCAATTTATAGCCTCCTCGTCTTCTTCCAAGCAATCGCCTACTGTATTAGACGTAGAAAGACCCTCTTGGGTTCCCTCAAGGATGCTCAAGGATAAACCCCACTCCAATTGCGATCTCCATAGAATCTAAGCGTGTATGCCCACCATTCCCATCCGTTAACATTTAAGTTAGCAACCGCGTTGTCCCAGGCGTTACCCATTTTCCAGCCATTGCTTGCGAGTGCTATCCAGAATCCGTATTCGTAGAAATAAACCGGGTTGCAGG
>JAQURN010000162.1 GCA_028715585.1 Actinomycetota bacterium
AACCAGCTTGAGTATATCCTCTGCGGGTTCGAGCTCGAGCTTTGGTACTCCACCACCTTTTTTGATTTTCTTCGCCTCCGAAAACGATGGTTTGAAATCAGAAACCGCCGCGGCCATGACAAGAGCGTCAACCTCGTCTAGCTTATCCATGACCTCCCTCTTTATGTCTTCAGCGGTAGTAACCCTGGAAACGATGGTCCCCGGAGGCACTGGGAGGTCCACCGGGCCTGAAACCAAATAAACCTTGGCGCCCCTCCGCGCCGCTCTGTCCGCCACCGCAAAGCCCATCCTGCCGCTCGAGGGATTTGATATAAAGCGAACAGGGTCAACATACTCGCGGGTGGGACCTGCTGTAACCATAATGGTTTTTTGCGAAAGATTCTCAATCAGTGAAATTTCTCTTTTTATGACCTCCAAAATTTGAGGAGGCTCGCACATCCTTCCAGCGCCTTCCTCACCACAAGCAAGTTCGCCCTCTTCGGGTCCCGCGAATATAACGCCATTTTCTGCGAGTATGCGCAGGTTCCTCTGGGTGGCGAAATTCGAATACATGCGCAGATTCATGGCAGGAGCAACCACGATCGGGCACCGCGCCGAGAGCAAGGTGGTGGTGGCAAGGTCATCGGCAATGCCGCACGTCATCTTCGCGAGGATATTCGCCGTCGCCGGAGCGACAACAATGAGGTCCGCATCCCTGCTCAAAGATATGTGGGGAAAGGGGGACGATGGCTCAGCCCACATTGAAACCACCACAGGATTGCCGGTAACAGTCCTGAAAGTGAGCGAAGACACAAACCGCTCGCCCGCCTCGGTCATTATCACCTTGACGTTTGCCCCGCCCTTAACCAGGAGCCTTGCAAGCTCAACAGCTTTATAGGCGGAAATGCCCCCGCTAACTACAAGGAGTATATTCTTGTTCGAAACATCCGCTTTTACTTTTCCCATTTAATCGATAAAGATCGAGCGCGCGACATTCAAGCTGATATTATTCTTCCTCTTCCAGCCTTCGCACCTCTACTTTCCCTTCAGCAATCTCCTCCAACGCAACCGTGAGCGGCTTTTTTGAGATGTCCTCGAGCCTGAGCGGTGCCACGCCTCCAATCCCCTCACCTACCCTCTTCTGGAAATTGATAATCTGCCTGGCGCGCCTCGCCGCCACGACAACAAGTTCAAACCTGTTCTTGGCGTGCTCGAGAAGGTCTTCAATCCTCGGGTAAACTATGGAATTCTGTTCTTCAAGCTCTTCGATTTCTGGCATTTCACCTCACCTGTTCTCTTTCCCCTTTTAGAACTGAGCCGAGCTCGAGAGCCGCCCTCTCAATCTCGTCGTTGACAATAACCACATCAAAATTCTTGCCTTCCTTTATCTCCTCCTCTGCGGCGGCAATACGGGTAGAAAAATCTTTTTCGCTCATGCCTTCACCTCCGCTCCTCCCTGCCAACCTCGATTTCAATTCTTCAAGCGAGGGGGGGAGGATAAAAATCAAAAGGGCATCCTTTCTTTTCGATTTAACCTCTAGCGCTCCTTTGACATCAATCCCCAAAAGAATGTCTTTACCCATCCTCTCCGCTTCTTCGACCTCTGCCTTAAGTGTCCCATAATAGTTGCCATAGACCTCTTGCCACTCCAGAAACCTTTCTTTTTTAATCAAATCCTTGAATCTGCCCTCGGGCATGAAATAATAGTCCCGTCCATCTTCCTCTCCCTCCCTGGGTGCCCTGGTAGTAGCGGATATCGAGCGATAGACGCCTGGGACAAAGGCGAGTGCTCTTTCTATGAGAGTGTCTTTTCCTGCCCCGGAGGGGCCTGAAACTACAAATATCCTTCCAGCCATACTCTTGTCAATCAATCCTTACCGATATTCCCCCCCAAAGCCTTAAAAACTACTCTCGGATAGAAAACTACCAGAAAGGGGAGAATCAGTAAAGCGAGTGAGCGTAGCGTCAACTTAAGCGCCTGCTCCCAGGGTCATCCAGCGCGACCCCTCTTGCGCACAGAGGGCAGCTTCCCTCATCGTAAGCATGAGCTTCTATAGCCACAAGAGAGAAGGTGGGGCAAGCGAATTTCCTGGATCCTCCCCTGTCCACGATGGAGGCGACTCCCACAAGCTTCGAGCGGGCTTCCTCCACCAGTGCTACGAGCTCCATCGCCGAGCGCCCTGTAGTGATGACATCCTCGACAATGAGAACTGATGATGCGGGCGGGATTTCAAAGCCCCTTCTCAACCGCATTACCCCTTCCACTCTCTCCGCGAAAAACATCCTCGCCCCAAGTTTCAAAGCCGTGGTAAATCCAATGATTATCCCACCCAGGGCAGGAGAAAGCACCAAATCCACCCCATCTCCCACTTCCCCAGCAAGAAGACCTCCAACTTCCAGCGCGAGCACGGGTTCCGCGAGAAGCTGAGCGCACTGAACGTAGGTATCGCTATGAAGCCCTGAGGAAAGGCGGAAGTGGCCAGTGCGAATGGCGCCTTTCTGCTCTAAAACCGCCTTGAGTTCATCTTTTTCCAAAACGCTCACCCTGACCTCGTGTTTTTCACTTCAAAAAAGATATCCCGAGCGGCTTTGTGAGGATTTCTAGCCTCGGTTATGGGACGACCAACCACCAGGAAATCGGCTCCCCACGAAATCGCCTCTTCGGGCGTTGCCGTCCGTTTCTGGTCGCCACTCAAGCTACCGGCAGGTCGGACACCCGGAGTAATGAGCGTCATTTCATCTCCCACCTCTCTTCTTACCCTCGAGACCTCAAGCGGAGAAACCACCAGCCCATCGAGAGACGAGCGACAAGCCATGTTAGCAAGCCTTGAAACTTCCTCTTCTGCCGAGTCTCTTATTCCAATCTCTTTCAACGAAAAGTCATCCAGACTGGTGAGAACAGTTACCCCAACGAGCATTGGCCTCCTCGAGGAATTTCGAGCCTCCCACGAGCGTAAGGTATCAAGGGAAGCGTCCAACATCTCTTTGCCACCGATAGTGTGAATCGAAATCATGAGCGGGTGAAGCTCAGCGAGCACTCTCAAAGCCCGAGACACGGTATTTGGTATGTCATTCATCTTGAGGTCTAGAAACACTTCAAAGCCCTCTTCCCTCAATTTGCGCACCGCCTCCGGACCCTCAGCTGAAAACAGCTCGAGCCCCACCTTTACCACATCCACGTATTCTCTAACCTGCCGGCTGAGTTCCATGGCTCTGTTTATGTCGGAAATATCGAGTCCAAGAATGAGGGGACTCAAATGGCGCGCTTGGATGTTCATACTGCTCCCTCCCCCTTCACTTTCAACGCCCCTGTCAATTCACTGGCGGCTCGCCCTCCGCAGGAACTGATGGCGGAGGGCAAATCCTCTATTATTTCCAGCGCGGCGCGGGGATTTGAAAGTGTCGCCGTCCCGAGGGCGCAGGCAGTAGCACCCGCGAGCATGAATTCTACCACG
>JAQURN010000163.1 GCA_028715585.1 Actinomycetota bacterium
TCCCTTCTCCCAAGACAAAGGGGGCGTTATAGACGGTCCAGTTCTCCTGCGTCCCCCCGCTCTCGGACTCGATTCTATATTCCGTCCTTAGATTTGCCATATCCTCTACATCGAAGCTCAAAGAGGCGTCAGAGCGGAAGAAGCCATCTAAGCCCTCGGTGCCACTGACGCGCAAACTGGTCGTAGGCGCATCCAAATCCACGAAAATCCACGGCGTCACATATGCGCTTTTGTTGCCGGCTGAATCCACTGCCACGGATTTTACCCTCAAGCCCTTCCCGTTGAGGCAGCTGGTATCGACCTTTACCTCATATGGTGGCAAGCAAGATATGGAAGAATCAGTAGAAGGAACAAAATCCCAGGTTGCATCATCTAGAGAATAGTAGTATGTGATGCCCTCAAGCCCCTTGTGATATTCCACATTGGTAGTTATATCCACACCATTGACACAGAAGTCATCGCAAGCGTTCTCGCACTTCAGAGAGAAATCGGAATTTAGGTAAATCGGCGAGTTCCCCCCGAACTTCGGGGAGGTAACTTCGACAGAGGGCTTGACGGGGTCCTTTCTGCGTACATAGAGCTTCCCTTCGGAAGTTACGGCCGCTACATAATCAATTGAAGAATTATTCTGCGGATCGCTTGATGCAACAGCTATCTTCTTCGTCCCACCTGGAATCGCCTCATTGCCAAGTATGTCACCTATTGCAGAAGAGCAGCCGCGAGTAAGTCTCAAAGAGGCGTTCCGGTAATATACATCCCCATCGTGCCTCCCATTGACAGCGGGAATGGTGGCGATATCAGAGTTCAAAGCCGTGATACTTTCCCCCACGCTATCGGGAAGCCATCGGCGAAGGGGGGTATCGAAAGTATATCTTCCAACGTGGTGGACGCCGTTCTTCACGTTCTTTCCCATGCAAGCCAGCACTGGGTTTTGGTCCCATGTCATCGAGGGATACATCTGCTCATAATCACCTGAATATGGAAGGCTTCCTTTAATCCAGTTTACCCCCTTATCGGTTGTGTGCGCGTACATGAGATGCGGTCTCTCATAGGATCCTCCAGCCCCATCCTGCCAGACCACCATCGCGTTTGCGTAGCCATCGCAAGCTATCACCGGATAACTGCTTTCTATTCCATCGTTCTTGCTGAGCGGAACGGTCCTTATTCCTATCTGTCCATCGGTGTGAATCTCGCCGGTATATACTTCTTCTTTGTTCGAGCCTGGATCAGGGGCAACAAACGCAAATTCCACTACATGACTCACGGGGTATCGGCAAGCGGCATGCCTGGTCTTGTTGCCAACCCCGCTGGAGTGCCAACGCTCGCTAGTCGTCTGCCAGTTCTCTCCAAGGTCATCGCTCCTTGCAATCCAGGTTTGGAGGTAGCCACCGCCTTCCCTCTTGCTTCCGTAAATGACATAAATCCTGGCGGTGGGATTTGTTCCACTTCCTCCCACAACTACGACAGGGGCGTTCGTTTGAAAAGCACCATTTTCGATGTACTTGTAAGCCGACCATGTCGCTCCATAATCAGCGGAATGCCGAATCAAGATGGCGCCGTTCGACTTGCGCCACACTACCCATACGTGATTCTGCCAGGCGGTAATGTCGCACTGAGCAACATCAACCGGTTCAATCCTTTGCTGAAGGCTCCATCCAGCAGGATAAGCACCCGCTACCTGGCTTCCAATCATCGAGGTAGCGGCAGCCAGGGCCAATGCGAAGGCTATAGCGATGGCTGCCCCGCCAATCAGCTTCTCTGTTCTCTGCAAGCTTGTTCCTCTCGACCCTCTAAAGATATTCAACTTCGCTCCTCCTTCCCAAACGTTATTGAATTACCCTCACGCTCATCGACACCGAACTGTTTGCTCCTCTGCAATCGGTCACCGCTACAGTCAAAGTGTAGAGTCCAGGAGTTGCCCATGACATCTGTTTCGTGGAAGAGCCCCAGCTGTAGCTAAGCGAGTCTCCATCGGCATCGCTCGCGCAAGCGGTATAAGTACCGGTTTCCCTGACATGCAAAAGTGTGGGCCCACTTATCCTCACCGAAGGAGGAGCGTTTGCCGCTTCGCCCGGCTTGGAACCATCCACAGTTTCTATTTGAGCCACGGGAACTTCGTTTCCCTTGCTGCTCACAGGAGATGGGCTCTCGCTTTTTGGCTCTTGCTCGCGCGCTTTCGCTGGAGCCTGCGGCAGGCTGGGTGAACTTGCGGGAGAGCTTGGTGCGGGGGATTCCGCGGCAAAGCTTTCAACTTCGTCTGCCTTTGGAATCGCAAAGCGATTTTCCGAATCTGAGCTTTCAGCTTCGACTCTGCTCGAAGTGTCATCTTTGGAGTCAGCGCTTTGTTTCGCTATCTCAAACGGACCAATCGTAAAAGCGCAAATAATGGAAGCGACCAACGCAAGAGCCAGCCCAAGAATTTTCAGCCTTTTGCTATTGTGGTGGTGAGCCTCTTCTTTCAAAGGCCGCAACCTCTCCCTTTCCCGAAACGCGAATTCGGGCTTTTCCACATCCCTGGGTTCTTCCTCTTCAAGCGGGGGTTTGTGTTTTACCTGCTCGGCTGAACTCGATACTTCAAAAATTTGCTCTTTGAAAAAGATCGGGGCAGTTTCCTCCTCAAAATTTTCAGGGTTAGCCTCCCGCGCCATATTCCGGGAACGCGCATCTTCGCGGGGAGCGGAAATGCTCAAAACATTTTCGGGTGCGGTTTTCTCTCCCTTCAGATGGGAAAAGACGTAAGGCAAATCCTTTTCCATCCTCTCGCGGTGGAGATAGGTGTCAACCGCCCACGCTTCTAAGTCTTCTTCCTCGTTGCCGGTCAAGAGGACAACCGCCCTGGGCGGAAGTAGCTGGGGGTCGTGTCTCAAGTGAATGATGAACGGGCAGGAATATGGGGTATCAGCATCAATGAAGAAGTAATCGAAGTCTTGCTCGCACATCGCGACGAGCGCCTCGTTTATATCCGGCGCCAAACGGACTTCGCCGTATTTGGCCAAGGCTCTCCGCACAGCCTTGCGCCTCTGACTGTCGAGATAAAGAATCCGATATTTCAAATGTGCCATCTCCTACTTACGTGGAGGCTCTCATTCTATACAAAAGCCCGAGAAGCTTGTCAAGAAAAATTTTTTCTTCGAAACAAGCCCCCGAAATCCCCGTTTCCCGACACGTCTTTGTACCACAAAGAGTGCTTGCTATTATACAATATGAGACAATAAGTTTGTCAAGCAATAATTGCAATATATCTCCGCTGCGTCCCTTTTGAGAAAAATTCCACTTGAATTTCTGGTGAGGAAAAACGTTAAGATATACTTTCCTAGATGAAAAAGGGGAAGCTTCGAAACTATGTGATAATCGCTATAGCCCTGAGCGCAGTGACAGTTATCGTCATTTTCGCGCTTACGATGGACAAGGGCACATGGGAGGCGGTCGAGAGA
>JAQURN010000164.1 GCA_028715585.1 Actinomycetota bacterium
TTGAGGGACGCCAGTTGCCAGGCCAAATGATAGCGCAGCACCTGGGGGAAGCAGGTCTTTCGAGATAGAGATTTGTGAGTTCTGAGAGGATGCACTGAGCAATCCCATGAGGGTCATCGCTCTTTGCTAACCGCTCAAAGAGGTCTTCCAAGCGCTGATCGGAAAAGATGGCGAGTGCCTGCTTTTTGCCCTTTTCGTATTCTACCTTGACTGGGTTGCTCACCGTCAGCCCTCGGGCGAGCTTCTCGCCTTTCCTCGTCCGCTCCAGTAGTGAAGATGAAGCGAGGAAGAAAGGTCCAATTTCGCTTTCGAGGGCTTCGATGGTTTTGGAACTAAGCATCAACCCTGGTGGGTAGAGAATATTTGTGGTAGAGGAAACCTCTAGCACTCTTTCGATTGTTTCGCGCCCAAGCGAAAGCTGAGTTCTTGCGTCTTCTACCAGGCCGAACGCAACCAGTTGTTCGAGGTTGGGGGAAGCCCAGGGGGTTTGCAGAAACTGGAAACGAGAGTTTTTCGCCATGCGTTTTAAGGAAGTCATCACCGAAGAGGCGCACTTTGCGGATGGCGAATCGGGAGCTATTCTCGTTTTTTCCTTTCCTTTACCCACCACATATCCCCGGGCAATTTCTTCTATTTCTTCGGTTAGCATAGGTGAGAGGGCAATGGCAAAGCGCATGTTCTCCCTAGTTTCGAGTTCGCTAACCAGGTTCGCGTACCAGCCGGAGCCCTTCTTACACTCTCTGGAGAGTTCATCGCTTAAATAGACTCCATCGCTTCCCTTATGAGGGGGTTCACTCAAGTCGAATATTAGTGAGGTCTTGAGCGGACTCATCGGGGCTGCGTAATCTGATGGCGACATGATGATGATGTCCGTTACGCCGCTGCATAGAACAGAGCCCGATTTTACCACTTCGACCGTTAGGGGGTTTACGCCCCTATCGAGCCCCGTGCCCTCCAAGGGGAAATCCAGGCGGAATTTATTCGAACCTTCCCTCAGATAGAGGTTTCTGGCGAGCTTTTTGGAATGAGCGTAAGTCTTGAGTTTCCCATCGAGGCGGAGGTCGTAAGATTCCCTTGTTTTGTTTGTAGAGTGTATTTTTGCCACTATGTCCACCGATTTGAGACCTCGCCCGCTTCTGTTGTCCAGGATGACGTTCAGGTGAGCGGTTTGTCCCTTCTGGTACCAGTAGGAGTCCTTGGAGAGTGAAATGTATAAAGCCTTCTGGTCTGGGTTGGCGGTGGCAACGTGTGAAATTTGAGCCGGGAGAGCAAGCGAAAGCAAGAGGCAAATAAACCCAGCAATGGCTATTTTCCCAATATGTTTTCCCCACTTGTTCCAACCGTTCAAAGAAAGCTCCGTTTTTTCAAGACAACCGCCTGGCAATTATCCTAGGATACTTACTACCTCCTTGATGACGAATACTACTCCGAAAACCAGAAGGAGGGCACCGAAAAGGAAAGCTATTGTCTTCTCTCTTGTTTTTATATTCAACCTTGCGCCAAGGTATGCCGCTGGGATTGAGCCCGCGGCGAGTCCGGCAAAAAGCGACCAGGAGATGTGTCCCAAAAAGTGGTGGATGATTGTGCCCGGGATGGCGATGGCCGTTATGATTGCTATGGAGGTAGCAATGGATTTGCGGATGGGCATCTTTGCCAGGTGAATAAAAGCTGGTGTGAGGATTATACCTCCGCCTATTCCAAGAAGTCCGGAGATGAATCCAGCGAGAGCTCCGATACCTACCACTCCTTGGGGAGAAATAGGGGTTTTGTGGGAATTCTCCCCCACCATTTTCGCTCCAGTTCCCTCTAGTTTTTGGGCTTTCTGGCGATACATGGTGACGATGGCGACGTAAATAAGGATTATGCCAGTTACTATCATCAGGTAGTGAAGGTTGATAATTTTTGTGAGGAATGCCCCGCAGCAGGAACCTGCTATTCCACCTAGACTTCCCAGTGACGCAAGCTTGAAGTCCACGTAGCCTCTTCTGAGATATGTTGCGGCGCCAATGAGTGAAGTTGGGATGGTAACTGGCAAGGGGGTGCCGAGCGCGATAGCAGGCGAGGTGGCAAGTAGAATCCGAAGCCCCGGGGTGGTTATGAGTGCCCCTCCTAACCCAAACATGCCCGCGAGCATTCCTGCCGCGAAGCCGATAGGGATTGCAAAAACGATTTTCAAAAAATCTCCTCCATCCTGCTTAAATTTTTCAAGCTACTTGAAAGGAATAAGCGTTGTATTTTGATTCGTCCCTTCCTGAGATTCTTTTGCTTTTCCTTGTCAGTATCTTAAGGTTTTATTCAAGCACACAAGTGCAGAATCTTTCTCTTGTTTCTAAAAGGGGCAAAAGTTCGCAAAAGAAAAAACTAAAGTTACACCCGCGGATGGAATGTCTTTGTGGCTTTGTAGTTTGCGTGAGTTCACATCAAAGTATAATTATTTATCGAGCGAGACGATTGATAGAATCATTTATCTAGAGCAGTCTCTTTAGGGGTAAGGTGTAGATATTCTGGCTGCCCGAGAATGAGGGAGGGCAAATCAGCTTATGGGAATCTTAAAAGATTTCGAAAAAGGGCTTGAGTCGCTTTTTGAGGGGGTCCTGCTCAGGGGTTTCAAGTCAGGCGTGCACCCAGTGGAGTTGGGCAAGAAAATGATTAGAGAGCTCGAGGGAAAAAAGGTCATCGGGGTCGAACGGGTTTATGTTCCGAACCGCTATAAAGTCGGCCTTTCGTCGGCGGATTATGAGAGGTTTGATTCCTACCAAGTTCCCCTTGCTACCGAGCTCGAGAATCTGGTGGTTAATTACATAAAAGAAAAAAGCTATGCGGTGGTGGATAGACCGAAGGTGTCTTTTTCGCGGGATGACCGGCTGCACGAAGGGGAGTTTTGGATAAAGTGCGAAATGGAAGGCGATGTTTCCCCCATCCGGGCTGGCGGCAAGGCTCGAGGGCGAAGTGCCCCTAAGAAAATTTCCGCGGAGATAGAGTTACTCGATTCCGGTGAAGCAATCCCTCTTATCAGTATGAGAGGCGAGACCCTTTCGATTGGACGCAGCCCAGAAAATGACGTGGTGATACCCGATCCCAACGCGAGCAGGTATCATGCCAGAATAGAGGTAAAAGGGGACCACTTCTCCATACGCGATCTCGACTCTACCAACGGCACCTGGGTTAATGAGGCGAGGGTGAAGGAAGCAGAGTTGGCCGATGGCGACCTCATCAGGCTTGGTACGACCAGGCTAATCTTTCGGAGGGCGGATTAGTGATACCAGACATTGTCTTCATCGTGCTTCGTTATTTCTTTCTATTTCTCTTGTATCTGTTTCTGATTCTGGTGGTAAGGGCAATATATCGAGACGTGGCTGTCCCCAAAGAGCCAGCGCTTTCGGCTGGTCCCTCGAAGAAGAAGCGGGATAATCCCGAGCTCGTAGT
>JAQURN010000165.1 GCA_028715585.1 Actinomycetota bacterium
TTCTTCGATGAGAAAGCTCAAGAAAAGCTCACCGTCGCGGCAGGCGGCTCCGCATGGGCTAAACGGTCTCCTCAAGAGGTGTTCCTTCCCTCCCCCGCAGTCGAAGAGATAGAACTGACCCGGGCTTGGAAAACTGAGGGCAACTCCTTTCGCCTGGAGCGAAAATCGGAGCAAAGAGCACGCCTTGGCAACCCTCCGGGATTCAACCAGCCTGGCTTTTGAAAAGAGCCAATTTGCCTGCTCGCTTTCGGGCATCAAACCTCTCCCCCATCCCCAATCGCGGCATGATATTCCTGGAGGCTTTTTACCTCCATCCCGCATCGTTTGAGAGCGGAGATTCCCATGATGGCAATCTCCGCGAGCTCAACCGTAGTAATGGAGGGAATCCCCTTGGCAACGGCAGCAGTCCTTATCCGGTAACCGCTCCCTCTCGTCCTTTTTCCCCCTGGAACATTTATGACGAGGTTTATTTTTCCATCCATTATCAAGTCCGCCACGTTTGGGCTTCCCTCGCCAACCTTTTTGACCGCCTCCACCTTTATGCCCTTCTCTTGGAAAACTCTCGCCGTGCCCTCTGTCGCGAGCAGTTTGAAACCCTCCTCCTCGAGCCGTCGGGCGATATATATTGCCTGGGCTTTCTTGGAATCTGGTACGCTTATGAAAGCGGTGCCAGAAGTGGGGAAATAGGCATAACTCGCAATCTGTGCCTTAGCCATTGCCATCCCTATCCCACCCTCTGAATCTGCCTCATAAGCATGGATGCCCATGACTTCGCCAGTTGACTTCATCTCGGGACCTAAAACTGTATCAACCCCTGGGAACCTCACGAAGGGAAGCACTGCCTCCTTCACCGAGACGTGCCCTAACCTATTGAAGCGTTCCTCCCCCAAGCCCATCTGGTCCAGTTTTTCCCCCAACATCACCCTGGTGGCGATTTTCGCGAGAGGAAGCCCGATGGACTTGCTAACGAAGGGGATTGTCCTCGAAGCCCTTGGGTTTACCTCCAGCACGAACACCTCTTCATCCTTCACCGCGTACTGGATGTTGATGAGCCCAACCACTCCCAAGGCAACCGCGATGCGCCTGGTATATTCGGAAACCTCCTCGATGACTTCCTCGCTCAAAAACAGGGGAGGAATCACGCACGCCGAATCGCCGGAGTGAATCCCCGCTTCCTCGACGTGCTCCATTATCGCCCCTATGAAAACCCTCTCCCCATCCGCGACCGCGTCCACGTCTATCTCAGTCGCGTCCTCGAGGAACTTGTCTATGAGAACCGGGTGCTCGAACGAAGCCTTCACCGCGGAGCCGATATACTCTCTCATCATTTCATCCGAGTAAACAATCTCCATAGCCCTTCCGCCGAGAACATAGGAAGGTCTTACCAGAACCGGATAACCAATCTTCCTGGCGACCTCTACCGCCTCCTCCTCGAAAGTGGCGGTTCCGTCGGGGGGGTGCCTTACACCAAGCCTCTTCAAGAGCTCGCCGAAGCTTTTTCTATCCTCAGCCATATCAATCGCGGCTGGGGAAGTCCCAAGTATTTTGACTCCAGCTTCCTCCAGCGGCATGGCGAGCTTGAGGGGCGTCTGCCCCCCGAGCTGGACAATCGCCCCGAAGGGATGCTCCTTTTCAGCTATGTTCATCACATCCTCAAAGGTGAGTGGCTCGAAGTAGAGACGGTCGCTGGTATCGTAGTCGGTGGAGACGGTCTCGGGGTTGCAGTTGACCATTATGGTTTCATATCCCATCTCGGCAAGAGCAAACGCGGCGTGAACGCAGCAATAGTCAAACTCAATCCCCTGTCCTATGCGGTTAGGTCCACTACCAAGAATCATCACCTTCCTTGCGCGAGAGGAAGCAATTTCGTCTTCTTCGTCGTAGGTGGAGTAATAATAGGGAGTATATGCCTCGAATTCGCCGGCGCAGGTGTCAACGGATTTGAATGCCGCCCCTATTCCTCTTTCCAGGCGATACCCTCTCACGTAATCCTCGCTAGAGCCTGAGAGCCTCGCAATCTCCACATCTGAAAACCCAAATTGCTTTGCTTCCCTCAAGAGCCCCTCTGGCACCTCCTCGATGGCATGAAAACCCGAGAGTTTCTCTTCCATCTCACAAATCTCCAGGATGTTGTCCAAAAACCAGGGGTCAATCTTCGTCATCCGGTAAATCTCTTCAATCCCAACACCCCTTCGCAGCGCCTCGTAGATATAAAAGACGCGCTCGTGATTGGGAACAAGGAGATTTTGCTCGATATCCTCTAAGCTCGCTTCTTCTTTCCCGCGAAGGCTCCAGTGGTCAATCTCTAGCGACCTCACAGCCTTCTGGAGCGCTTCCTTGAATGTCCTGCCGATGGACATAACTTCGCCAACCGATTTCATGCTCGTGGTGAGAGTGGGGTCGCTTCCTGGAAATTTCTCGAAGGTCCACCTTGGAATCTTCACCACGCAGTAATCTATGGCTGGCTCGAAGCAAGCTGGGGTTTTTTTGGTTATGTCGTTTGGTATCTCGTCCAGGGTATAGCCAATCGCGAGCTTTGCGGCAATCTTGGCAATTGGAAATCCAGTGGCTTTGGAGGCAAGGGCGCTGGAGCGAGAAACGCGCGGGTTCATCTCTATCACCACCATTTTCCCGGTCTCGGGCTCTATCGCGAACTGGATATTCGAGCCACCGTTCTCTACCCCAATCTCCCGCATTATGGCAATGCCGGCATCCCTGAGCTGCTGGTACTCCTTGTCGGTGAGAGTCTGGCCGGGGGCAACCGTAATGGAATCCCCAGTATGGACGCCCATGGGATCGAAATTCTCAATGGAACAGACCGTCACCACGTTGTCATGCCTGTCCCTCATCAGCTCGAGCTCATATTCTTTCCATCCCTTGACCGACTGTTCGATGAGGATTTCGGTTATAGGACTCAGTTCCAACCCCTGCCTTGCAATCTCCTTGAAATCATCCATGTTCTCCACGAGCCCCCCACCTCCACCACCCAGAGTAAAGCTAGGTCTTATCACTACGGGGAATCCAAGTTTTTCCGCAATCCCACAAGCTTCCTCCAGCGAGTAGGCAAAGTCACTTTCGGGGACATCGAGGTGGATGTTCTTCATCGCTTCCTTGAATAGGTTCCTGTCCTCCGCTTTGCTGATCGTCTCTTCAGAGGCTCCGATGAGCTCTACGCCATAGCTATCCAGTGTCCCATCCCGAGCCAGGGCAACCGCGACATTCAGGGCGGTCTGCCCCCCCAGGGTAGGAAGAATAGCGTCAGGACGCTCCCTTTCGATTATCTTCCTTACCCATTCGGGAGTTATCGGCTCGATGTAGGTGCGATTGGCAAATTCCGGATCGGTCATGATGGTTGCGGGATTGCTGTTCACCAGGATTACGAAATATCCCTCCTCTTTAAGAACTTTACATG
>JAQURN010000166.1 GCA_028715585.1 Actinomycetota bacterium
CATCGGCTCCAACTTCATCATCACAGTTCGCCATGACAGGATAGAAGAGATAGACGAAATACGCGAAAGATTCTTAAAAAATCCTTCCCCTTACAGGTCAAATCCGGCGGTTATCCTGCATTCAATGATGGACGGCGCAGTTGACGCGTATTTTCCCCTCGTCGAACAAATCACCGAAAACATAGAGCGCGAGACGGAACAGCTTATCTCAGAACCGGCTGCCGGTGGGCTAGAGAGGCTTCTCACCCTCAGGCATAGAAACATTGCCGCAAGGCGCGCCGTGAGCTCACACAGGGACATCACCCTAAAGCTCCTCCACAGGGATCTTCCCGCAATCCGAGAGGAGCTTGCGGTTTACTTCGTTGACATCCTCGACCACCTTGGAAGCCTTCTTCTCGAGATAGACAACAATGCTGAATTTGTTTCCTCCGCCCTGGAAATTCGCCAGAACGCGGTGAGCAACAAGCTGAACTCGACGATGAAGCGCCTTACCACGATAGCGACGATTTTTATGCCCCTTACCTTCATAACCGGAATTTACGGGATGAACTTTGAGTTCATGCCGGAACTCTCCTGGGAGTATGGTTACCTCGCAACGTGGCTCGTAATGGCAGCGATAACGGTAGCAATGGTAATAGTGGCAATAAAGAAGGATTGGTTTTGAACAAAAGCGCGCTCGTTCAAATTGAGCCTCCAGCAGAGAAGCGAAACCCATCGGAGGAGTTGCTTATAGAGTTAGAAAAGGCAACATTCGAAGAAAGGCTCAAAAAAGAGGGTTCTATTCTGCTCCTGTCAACTCTGGCTCTTTCTCTTACTTTCCTCATGCAAACCCTTGAAGAACTCAAAATGTGGATAAGAATCCCATGCCTTTTCAAGAAGGCCACAGGGCTACCCTGCCTTACATGCGGCTTGACCAGAAGTCTCTCCTGCACAAGCCATGGAGATATTTCAGGTTCGCTAAAGATTCACCTCCTGGGTCCCTTTGTCTTCGTTGGAATATGCTTGCTTGGTTTTTATTCCCTCGCCGCACTTGTTTTTGGGTACAGGTTGCGTGTTAAAATCCCGCCAAAGCTTCGAGATGCGGCAGCTCACATGGCAATGTCAATTGCTTTGCCCGCGTGGGCAATGAAGGTTATTTTCTTCAAGGAATATTGGTAGCGATACAAGGTAGGAGGAGGGCAAGATGGAAGCGCGGCGCAACCTCAAAGACGAGCTCTATTACCACATCGAGCAAAGAACGTGGACGGATTGGATGACCGACGCGGGACTCGCGATAGTGCTAGCAATCGTCACCTTGGGAATATACACCTACTACATCTTTTACAAATTGATGGATAGAAGGGACAAGCATCTTCTGAGAATGGCAAACGTGGTGAGTTGTTCGATGGAACTTCTCAAACAGAAGGCAGAGGCAGCGGGGAAGTTGAACCTCATCTCCGAAGAGCTCAACCAAATGGAAATGATTAGGGCGCGAATGTATGAGCAAAGTAGAGAACGCGGAGCCGCGCTTTGGCTCATAATCGGCATCTTCACCGGAATCGGTATCCTAATAGGCTATTATTTCATCATGGACGACCTGGCTACACATGATGCGCTCGAATCGCAGTTCTTCACCCTCATGTCCTCCGCGCTCGCGAAGCTGGGAGTCGCGGGGGGCTCATCTGTGGCTTATCCATCCATGCCCCAAAGGAGCTATCCGATTTTTCTCGTTCTTTCTTTCGTCACCTGTGGAATTTACGGCTTTTACTGGATTTACGTTCTCATAAACGATGGGAACAACCACATGAGCAGTCAGGTCGAATGGGAAAACTTTATATACCAGGCTCTAGCCGCCTAATAAAGATTAGGAGTTGATGAAGATGAAAATTTGTCCCAACTGTGCCTCAGAAAACCAGGATAACGCGGTATTCTGCAGCACTTGCGGAGCCCTGCTTGAAAAAAGTGAAGCGCCACAAGGAGCACCCCCACCCCCGCCGCCTACCACCACCCCGGCGTACACTCCTCCTGCACAGCCCTATACCCCACAGCCTTACTTCCCCCCAATGTCCACGGACGGATTGGCAGTTGCCTCACTTGCCTTATCGATTGCGAGCTTCTTTTTCCTTCCACTTATAGGGGCAATACTTGGCATAATATTCGGTCAAATGAGCAAAAGTAAAATTGCTCAGAGCAAAGGGACACTCGGCGGAGAACAGCTCGCTCAGGCAGGCGTAATTATTGGGTGGGTACACATTGGTCTCGTCATATTCGTCACAATCATAGTCCTCGTCCTGGTCATCGTCGGATCAAGCATGTAGCATACCGTCGTTTACCACTCGAGCATTGAAAATACGCGCGTTTCATTCTTCATCCGTGAAATCTTCCTCTTCATCGCTAGATTCTTCTTCAATCTCCCCCTCCAGCGAATCGACCAAAAGCTCCACCTTCGCCTTTGCGGAATCCAGCTTTTCCTGGCAATACTTGATGAGCTCCACCCCACGCTCGAAAAGACGGATACTCTTCTCGAGCTCGAGCTCGCCACTCTCCAGGGAATCCGTAATCTTCTCGAGTTCCTCTATCGCTTCCCTGAAAGTTAGTTCTTTTTTTTCCTCCTCTTTCAAATAACTCACTCCTTCCCTGTGACGTTGGCATCGAGGCGTCCTTCTCCAAGCCTTATGTCTAGTTCATCCCCAAGTTTTACTTCACGAGATGAACGAACGACTTTTCCGCTCGATTTCTTGAACACGATGGAGTATCCCCTTTCCAAGATGGAAAGGGGGCTCAATGCTTCACATCTTGCCTTCGCCGCCTCGAGGGCGCTCTTCTTACTTTCGAAAACGGGCCCTTTCGCTTTCGAAATCGTGGAGCGTAGCGCCCATAACCTCGTCCTCCAAGGGGCAAGAAGCATGTCTGGCTTTCTATAGATAGGATTTTTCGACACCAACTCAAGCCTGCTTCGGCTCTTCACCAGAGCACGCCCCGGGCTTTCAGCAAGGCGGCGAGAGCAGGATTCGAGCCTTTGCATGAAAGGACCCAATAGAAACATATAACCCCTGTAGAGAGGCCGATTGCGAACAGAGTTGAGATGCCTCTCGCAAAGCGAGACACGGCTAGTTGAAAAATCGAGAAGGGCTCCAGCTGATTTCTTCAGAAAAGCATTTATCTCCCTTTTTTCCGGCACCGCAGTTTCAGCAGCCGCCGTCGGCGTGCTCGCCCGCCTGTCAGCCACCAGATCGGCAATGGAAACGTCTGGCTCATGGCCAACGCCAGTGATAACAGGGACGCTCATCGCCGCGATGGTTCTCGCCACCTCCTCGCTGTTGAATGGCTCGAGGTCCTGTATCGAGCCCCCTCCTCTAG
>JAQURN010000167.1 GCA_028715585.1 Actinomycetota bacterium
CTGCTGTTGTCAACGCACGAACCAACATGAAGCACAGGTGGAATGCCAACCGCCTCGCATATCTCGTAATGCCCTTGAGGACAAATCTTCTTTGCTATCTCCGGCGTCATCAACCCAGTTTTGGCAACTGCCTGCGCGGCGCAGCCCGTCATCACCACCAGGCAACCATTCGCCACCAGCTCCTCCACCACCCTCACGTGGACGGTCTCATGAGCGACCCTCGGATTGCTGCAGCCGACTACCCCCACCACTCCGCGAATCCTGCCATCGATGACCCCGTCGTTGAGGGGGCGGTAGGAAGCTCTAAACCTGCCACCGAGCATGTAATTGATGTATTCATGGTCATAGCCCGCTATCAGGTCGCCAGTGCGCTTGGGAATTTCAACCCTTCCTCGATTGGGGAAATTATCAATCGCAAGTTTAAGTATCTTCTTCGCGATGTCCAGAGCGTTCTCTTCATGAAACTCAATGTGTTCAGCAAACGGCATTTTCGCTTTCGGGTTTGTAGTCACAATCTTGGTGTGATAGCAATTAGACAACTCTCCAATTGCCTGGTACACGCACTGGATATCGACAACCATCGCGTCAACCGCGCCGGTTATGATTGCGAGCTCCTGCTGAAGAACGTTGCCAGCGATGGGGATTCCATGGCGCGAGAGTATCTCATTGGCGGTGCAACAAATTCCAGCGATGTTTATCCCCTTCGCCCCCTTCCCTTTTGCCTCTTGTAAAAGCTCCTCATCCTTAGAGGCAAGAAGTATCATTTCGGAAAGAAGTGGCTCGTGTCCATGAACGATGACGTTGACCTCGTCTTCCTTGAGAACTCCAAGGTTTATCTTCGCGGGTATGGGAGTGGGGGTTCCGAAAAGGATGTCCTGGAGCTCTGTCCCTATCATGGAACCACCCCACCCATCCCCAAGAGCGGTTCTGGTAGCCTGGAGCAGAATGTGTTCCATCTCCTGGTCGGTCCCGATATGCGTTCGATGCATCGTCTCCACTATTTCCCTATCAATTCCTCGTGGAAATACTCCCAGTTTTCGCCATATCTCCTTCCGCGGCTCAGGTGCTCTCAAGGCAAAGGCGAGTTCCCCTTCCTGCTGGCCAAACATGGAAAGGCATTTCTCTCCAACATCAAGAGCTATTTCCTCTACGGATCTATCCCCAACCTCAATTCCAAGGTCTGCCGCCACCTCGAGAAGCTTTATGCGGTCTTTTATCTCGTAGCCCTGTGCCTCTCCTTTGGCAACCATTGTGAGTGTTTCAGCAACAGCGCGGCCATGGTCGGAATGGGCTGCCGCTCCAGCGGCAACCATTCTGGCGAAATTCCTAGCCGCCACAACCTCGGCAGTTGCCCCGCAAATCCCTCTCTTTTCAGGCTCGCCTTCCTTTTTTGGCGCAGTCAACCTGCAAGGCCCCATAGCGCAATTCTTACAACAAATCCCAGATTCCCCGATGGTGCAAACCTTCAAGGTCTCGGTTCTGGAGAAAGCGGTTGACCGCCCCTCCTCCTCGGCCTTCTTGAGCATCTCTACACTTGCTTCGCAAGA
The DNA here is from genome assembly GCA_028715585.1 of Actinomycetota bacterium. GTDB lineage: Bacteria > Actinomycetota > Geothermincolia > Fen-727 > JAQURN01 > JAQURN01. The sequence goes on from JAQURN010000167.1 coordinate 1,548, forward strand.
ACTTCTGGATTCCCAGTCTGCCAATTTCTCTCAACTCCTTAAAACTAGCGGGCGATTCGGGTGGCTAGGTGCCAATTCAGCCCCCTACTTGCCCATCAAATTGTCAATTACCTTCCTTATAGTCTTAATCGCTTCGGGATGCCGCATTATCACGATATCCGCGCCCGCGATTAGAAGCGTAGTAGCAGTGATTATCTCCCAGACAAGCCCTCTCTTTTTCTCATCCCCCAAGTCGGGACGTTCTGATGCCGGCACTTTAGCCTCTTTACCCTTCCATGCCTCAGGACCAACGTCGGCAATCAAGGGCATCTGTGTCATCGAGTCATTTTGGCGAAGGGCAGCAATTTTGAACCTCTCCATCACTGAATACGAATATTCGAGACCATATCCAAGCGAGCCAGTGGTGGGGTCAACGATAATGTTCCCTACATCGACTCCAAGGTTCGAAAGTAGAATGTTTAGCTGCTTCGCAAGGTTAACGTCGATAGGGGTCTTAGCCGCGACAAGATGTTTGTAACCCAGAGCCGCGGCACCAATAGTTTTGTAATTGTCCTCTAGAGCAGGACCGATTATGATTTTGTCCCCTTCAGCGGCTACTGCCACCGCTTTGAAAACTTCAGCGTCCTTATCGGCATCCTCCGACCCGTAAACGAGAACCGGGATGTTTACTGCCTCGAGCACAGCTTTGACCGTCTTAGCAGCCTCCGCCGCTGGTCTATCCTCGCCTTTTGGATCGGTACTCTTCAAGCGAAGGGCGATTAAATCGGCACCCCATTCGTCCTGCGCTTTCTTAGCCCAAGCCACTGGATCTGAAATTACATCGGAAAGGACTTCGGCAACCGCTGGTGGCCAGTCGCTTGGGTTGTTGTCATATACCTCCACAGCTATGCGTGGAGGATTGGGCATCTCGCCCTCAAAAAGGTGAAAAGGCAAAACGTTCTCCCCGCCAACCTTCGCTTCACCACGACCGAGTGGGACTTCCCTTATCCTCGATTCGGTTGTTTCTTTAGGCATCTCGAAAGCCATATTCCCCACACTTCCTTTCTAACCTGGGCAAAACCCGGACAAATCATATCAGAACCCGCGGTTACAATCTTAACCTACTGACCAGCCTGCATTTGCGCCGCTGTAAGGGCGTTCTTGAGAAGCATCATGTTGGTTACTGCTCCCACTCCTCCCGGAACAGGAGTTATCGCACTCGCCTTCTCTTTTACGTTTTCGAAATCCACATCGCCAACAGTCTTGGTCTTTGGCTTTCCCTTCTCGTTCAAAACTGGATTGCCTTCTTCGTCGAGAACCTTGACCCGGTTTATGCCTACGTCAATGACGATTGCGCCCTCCTTTACCAAATCCGCCGTTATGAGCCCGGCTTTGCCTGCCGCGACTATCAATATGTCGGCTCCAGTGGTGTGCTTGGCAAGGTTACCAGCCTGCGATGTGAACACGTGGGTGACACTGGTGGTTGCATTTCTGTTAAGACACATGAGCGCTACCGGCTTTCCCACGATGTTCGAATGGCCGACAACCACTATCTCTGCTCCCTCAAACTCGACTCCGAGCCTTTCCAAGAGCTCGATGCAGGCTGCGGGGGTGCATGGAGCAAGGGTCGGCTCGCCCAAGGTAAGCCTGCCAATGTTGAAGGGATGAAAACAGTCGAGGTCTTTATCA
>JAQURN010000168.1 GCA_028715585.1 Actinomycetota bacterium
GCAATCTTCCTTTGGGAATCGAGATAGATGCCTCGAAGCTCATCCAGGGTAGCGCGAAACCCGTGGGGAAATTGATAAATGCCGCCTCTTATACCATTTTCATTCCGGAAGGCGTGGGAAGCGAAGGGGACTGGAGGAAAGCAGTGGAGGCCTTTCTGGAAAAGGAAGTGGTGAATTATGAGCGTGTTCAGCCAAGGAGCAAGCGCATGATAAACCTTCGAGGTGGAGTCCGTTCGCTCGAGGTGAGATGTAAAATCGAGACGCCAGATATTTGTCTTATGATGATTGTCGATGATGGCATAGCGGAGACCATAAAAGCAAGGGAGGTGCTCGAAGTCCTGGTTGGTCTCGCGGGTGTTGACACAAGCTTGTTGGAGAGTGTGAAAATCTATAGAAACGGGCTCTACGTTAGACGAGGTAGTAAGTTTATCTCACCCATGGAAGTGAGGGGAATAAATCGCAAATCCGATGGGAGTAAAGAAAACTAGAAAAGAAATGCTGGTAACCCAACGAGGCAATCAATCTCGCATTGCCGTCCTCGAGGAAGGCAAACCGGTCGAACTATATGCCGAGAAGCCTGGCAAACAGTCCATTGTTGGAAATATCTACCTTGGTCGCGTTTCGAACATTTTACCTGGCATGAGCGCTGCTTTTGTCGACATCGGCACAACCAAAAATGCTCTTCTTTATTTTCGGGACATGGTTACCGAGGAAGATGGGGTGAAAGTGAGAACCGGCAGAATCAGAAAAGCCCTAAAGGTGGGCGACACGATTGTCGTGCAAGTCGTGAAGGACCCAATGCATAGAAAGGGGGCGAGGCTTTCAACTTCTTTAAGTATTCCTGGTCGTTTTCTCGTATTGATGCCTAAAAGCAAGAGGCGTGGTATAAGCAAGCGTATTCCTGAAAGGGAAAGGAAGAGGTTACGCCAAATCAGTGAAGGACTAGAGCCGGAGGAAGGAGGGTTCATCGTCAGAACCGCCGCTAGCGGGGCGAGTAAGAAAGACCTCGTTGCTGACCTCTCGTATCTTGCGGATATCTGGAGAGAAGTAAAGAAGAGAATAGAAAAAGAGTCGACCCCCGCGGTTGTGTACCAAGAACCAGAGCTTTTTATTAGGGTTTTGAGAGACAGCTTTACGAGAGACTTCAAGCATGTTCTCGTGGATGATAGGGGAGATTACGAAAAGGCACTCGGCTATTTCAGGAAGGTTTCTCCGGAGATGCGTGGGATGGTAAAGTTTTATGAAGGTGAAGAACCTCTCTTTCTAAAGTATGGGGTAGAAAACTCGATATCCGAAGCACTGCAAAGAAAGGTCAACCTCCCATCGGGGGGCTACATAGTTATCGATGAAACGGAAGCTCTTACTGCGATCGATGTAAATACTGGTTCGTACACTGGTAAGAAAAATCTCGAGAGCACGGTTTACAAGACCAACATTGAGGCGATATCTGAAATAGTGCGGCAGGTGAGGCTCAGAGATATCGGCGGAATCATCATCATAGATTTTATCGACATGGAGGAGGAAACAAACAGGGAAAAAGTAGTTGAAACTCTCGAAAAGGAGCTTTCGAAGGATAGAACCAAGACCCAGGTTGTAACACTTTCACCCCTGGGTCTCGTGGAGATGACTAGGAAAAACGTAACGGGGGGGATTTCCGATACATTTGGAACTACCTGCCCGAAGTGCAACGGCCTGGGGTTGTTGTTCGAGGAATAGCCTCGAGAAAAATCAAGCAGGCTAAAGGGATTTTGTAGTAAAATTCAGCGTGAGGTTATTTTTTTGCTGCGCCGCGGGCTGTGATTGGTTTAAAATTTGAGCCAGCGAGCATTTGACAAGAAGGTGTAAGAAAGAAATGTATGCTGTTATCCGCACCGGCTCCAAACAATACAGAGTTTCTCCCGGAGATGCTCTCACCATAGAAAAACTTGAAGCAAAGCAAGGAGCTAAACTTCGCTTTAAGGATGTTATCCTTTTTCACGACGGTAAAGACTTGATATATGACCCGAAAAAATTGGCGAGAGTACAAGTAAAAGGTCAGGTAATCGAACAAGGCCCTGGGGAGAAATTGGTTGTCTACAAGTATCACCCGAAGAAGGGGTATGCGCGAAAGAGAGGCCACAGGCAGAAGCTTAGCAGAGTGAGGATTGATGAGATAACATACAAGCCACCTGAAACCAAAAAGAGAGAGAAGGAAATGGCTAAGGAATAGCACGCCAGATTTGGAGGGAAATATGTCTAGCAAGAAAGGCATGGGAAGCTCAAAGAATGGAAGAGATAGCAAGTCGAAGAGGCTTGGAGCGAAAAAGTTCGCGGGGCAAGTGGTAAGCGCCGGCAACATCTTGGTCCGCCAAAGGGGTATGAAGGTAAAGCCGGGAGAAAATGTTGGCATGGGAAAGGATTATACCCTGTTTGCCAAAACGGACGGAGCGGTCCGCTACGAGACAAAGGGGCGCAAGCAGGTAGTTAGCATTTTGACGAGTGAGTGAAAGTGCGTTTCGTTCTGAGCTTTTTTAATCAAGGATGGTAAGAATGGGAGAGTCTATGTTAGAGAAAAGGAAAACCAACGGTAAGAAGATACTGGTGGTAGATGACGATCCGATAATGGTGAAATTAATAAGTGCGAATCTCAGACTAAACGATTTCCAGGTGCTAGAAGCCACTTCCGGCAAACAGGCACTGGAGGCTGTTGAACAGGAACCTTTGGATCTCGTGGTCCTCGATATAATGATGCCAGAAGTAGATGGTTGGGGAGTTTTGAGACAACTTCGAGGTGACCCCAAAACAGAACAATTGCCTGTCGTCATCGTCACAGCTAAAACTCAAGACAACGATGTGATTCGCGGGTGGGAGCTTGGGGCAGATGAGTATCTAATAAAGCCATTCAATCCACTGCTCCTGGTTGAGGTCGTCCAGATAGTGTTAGAACGAAGCCATGAAGAGCGTCTTGAGCGCAGAAGGAAGCAAAAGGAAAAACTCGAGGTCTTGAGAAACGACTCTTCACTTTCGAAAAAGCCTACATGCTGATTATACCCCGATAATGCCTCACTCCGTTCCCCTATCTTTAGGATGAAAAATGCTTGCAGACGAAGTCAGTATCTTTGTCGAAGGAGGGCGTGGTGGAGATGGGTGCGCTTCTTTTTTCCGTGAGAAATACAAACCCCGAGGAGGACCCGATGGAGGCGATGGAG
>JAQURN010000169.1 GCA_028715585.1 Actinomycetota bacterium
CCAATGCCGGGGGAGCGGCTTCCAATCTAATGGTGAAGAAGATGTTTAGCGGATGAAGCGATGAAACTATCAGGGAGGTATGAAGGTGGATGAAAAATATCCCATGTTGGGCGAGGAGCACCAAATCCTCAGGGAGTCGGTGCGGGAATTTCTAGAGAACGAGGTCTCGCCTTACATCGAGCAGTGGGAAGAAGACGAAGCCTATCCCGTTGAGGTCTTTAGGAAGATGGGCGAACTTGGCTTCCTGGGGCTACGCGCGCCCGAGGAATATGGGGGAGGCGGTGGAGATTACTGGTCTGTAGTTGTAATGCTCGAAGAACTCATGAAGGGAAGCTGCCATGGTTTGTTCACCGCGATTGGAGTTCACTCCGAAATCGTGGTACCTGCACTGGTCTCTCACGCGACACATGAACAAAAGCTCAAATACCTTGTGCCCGCGGTGAGGGGAGAAAGTCTGGGAGCTCTCGCGGTGACAGAGCCGGAGGCTGGAAGCGACGTGGCTGGAATCAGAACCACTGCCAGGCGGGATGGTGATTCCTACGTCATAAATGGCAGTAAGACTTTCATAAGCAATGGCGCGCGCGCCGATTGGGTGATACTTGCTACCAGGACGGAGGAAGACCCCCACAGGGGTATCACGGAGTTCATAGTTGACACTAATACCCCCGGTTTCGAGGTTGGCAAAAAGCTTGAAAAGGCAGGTTTGAGAACTTGTGATACCGCGGAACTCTTCTTCTCAGACATGCGCGTCCCCGCGGAGAACATACTCGGCAAGCTGAATAACGGTTTCTACCAGATAATGTCGAACTTTCAAACGGAGCGCCTCTTGATAGCGATTGGCGCATACGCCGCGGCGGAACAAGCTCTCCAGATGGCAACACAGTATGTAGGGGAAAGGAAACAATTTGGTAAGCCTATATCGAGCTTCCAGCACATTTCTTTCAAAATCGCTGAGATGGCAACCAGAGTTGAGGCGGCAAAGGAACTAACTTACCGTGCCGCCGACATGTACAACCGCGGGCTTGAGTGCAACAAGGAAGTCTCAATGGCGAAGTGGTACGCGACCGAGGTGGCAAACCAGGTGATGTACCACTCTATGCAGCTCATGGGTGGATATGGATACATTATGGAGTATCCAATGCAGAGGCTCTGGCGTGATTCGAAGGTCTTTACCATAGTGGGTGGAACCACGGAAATTCAGAAGCTCATAATAACAAGGGAGTTAGGGCTCCGAAATCGCTAGGTATAGACCTAAATAAAAACTTCACCGTCTGAATTGCTTCCATGGCTTTCAACTCTTCTCTATCTAAGCAACACCAGGCTTCGAATCAAACATCCTGTTTTTCCCAATAGAGCAAAGATCAACCCTCGAGTTGAGTGTATAGATTAGGACTGCCATCATGGAGTGTGCGTGCTAAAATAAAAGGAATTTGCGGGGAACGGGCGAATTTATCGGATGAAGGTTCAGGTGGACATATACCTGCTACTTCAATTGAGGTTGAGCCTTTGAGCCCAATCGGAATTATACTTGATTTTCAGGTCCCTTTGGACTTACTTGAGCGAGCCGGTGAAAGAGAGCCCAGCTTTTTTGGCTGGGCTCTCCATCTTCAAACTGTTTCCTAGGTGCTCACCTGCGCTACGGCGTTGGATATCGCGATTTCTCCTCTCTCGAGAACCTTGACCTGGAAAATTATCTTTCCTTCGCCTTCATCCCACATCTCGGTAACTAGCGTTTCCCCTGGGAAGACGTGCCTCGAGAACCTTACCCTTACAGACTTGAATCTCTCGGGGTCGTTGCCACAACACTCCCTGAGGATGGCGCGCCCCGCAAAGCCAAACGTGCAAAGGCCGTGCAGAATCGGACGCTCATATCCAGCCATAGCGGCAAAATTTGGATCGGCGTGAAGGGGGTTAATATCGCCCGAAAGGCGATAAATCAAAGCCTGCTGAGGTAGCGTTTTCATCTCCACGCTCTTGTCGGGGGCACGATTTGGGGGTTCGTTTCCAACCGCTGGCCCCTTTTCGCCTCCAAAACCTCCTTCTCCTCTGGCAAGGATACCGAAGGTGGAGAAGTAAACCACATCGCCGGCTTCGTCGAATGTCTCCGCCTCAATCTCGACAAGGGCATGCTTGCCCTTGTCATAGATGTTCGCCACCCTCGGGCGCGTGAGGAGCTTTCCCTCCGGTGGGACCGGATGCTTGCGTATTTCCAGGTACTGTTCCCCGTGAACTATCATCACGGGGTTGAGTTCGAGACCTGGGGCGGCAAACATCCCGATGAGAGCCCCGAAAGGCGGGATGACCCCGAAGGTGGGGAGAACCAGGAGCCCTGGCGGGTTCTCGTAGACAAACTTGAGCTCCTCTGGGTCAACAGGATTAGACGCGGCCCCTACCCCCAAGGCATACAGAATCATCTTTTGCTTGTCATACTCGAATGGTATTTCCGCGAGTTCCGCGCCAAGTGCTTTGTCAAGATTGATTGGCATTGTTCTTACACCTCCTGGCTACTGCTGCTGCTGAAATAGGTGGCTCAGCGCGTACGCGGTTTGAGCGGGCGCCGAGTCATAAGGAACCGCGCCCTCGAGATTCGTTATCTCAGGGAGCTTTGCGGCGATATCGTCGGGGGTAACCTTTTCCGGCTCGCTGAAGAAGACACCTTTGCCTTCCACGATGGCTGCGCGGCTGAAATAACCTCCGCCTGCAACCATGATGGCGCCCGAGAGTTCACACTGCTCGCTGGCGAGGTATCCAACCACGGGCGATACATACTCCGGCTTAATTTTCTCGACAACCTCTGGAGGCATCACGGTGGCGGTCATGCGGGTTCCTGCCGTCGGCACGATTGTGTTGGCTTTTATGTTGTACTTCGCGCCTTCGAGCTTGACTGTATTCATGAGTCCCGCGATTCCGAGTTTTGCCGCGCTATAGTTGGCCTGCCCGAAGTTGCCGTAAAGCCCAGCGGCAGATGCCGTCGAGATTATACGACCGTAGCTGTTCTCTCTCATTATGGGGAAAGCCGCCTTGGTGCAGTAGAAAGTGCCCGCAAGGTGCACGGATATGACGATGTTCCAGTCATCAACTGACATCTTCATGATGCTCTTGTCTCGAAGGACCCCCGCGTTGTTCACAAGAATGTCTATCTTGCCAAAGTTATCAACCGCGGCTTGGA
>JAQURN010000170.1 GCA_028715585.1 Actinomycetota bacterium
AACGATCCTCCAACTCTCAATATCGAGCTTCTTCCCGGGGAAAAGAGCTTTCTCGCGGTTTTGGCGAAAGGGGGAGGAAGCGAGATGTCGTCTCGCGCCACGATGTTACCCCCTGGCTCGGGGTGGGTGGGCGTTCGTGAATTTGTTCTGGACGTTGTAGACGAACTTGGACCTTATTCTTGCCCTCCCCTCGTAATTGGCGTCGGGATTGGAGGGGGATTTGACCGAGCGCCTTTTCTTGCGAAAAAAGCCCTTCTCCTACCGCTGGATGAGCCAAATCCAGACGAGGAGCTTTCAAAGCGAGGGAGGGAAATAACGGAAGAGGTAAATACTCTGGGGATAGGGCCCGCTGCGCTGGGAGGGACGATTACCTGTCTTGGAACGAAGATAATAGAGGCGCCCTGCCATATGGCAACGCTGCCCATTGCTGTTTGCTTAAGCTGCCATTCTTTAAGGCGCAAGATTGTTGAGATTTGAGGAATAAACAGGTTGAAGGAAAAGTCGGAAAAGAAGAGCGAAGAAGATTTCTCCTCAGTGAAAGAGGCTGACTCTAGCTCGACTTCTACATCCGCCTATAGAAAGGTTCTCAAAAACAGAGATTTCGTGGCGCTGTGGATTGGACAGGGTATTTCCAGTCTTGGGGACTGGGTGACAGTGGGGGTTCTTCTCGACGCGGTAAACCGTATTGGTGGGGAGACCGGGCTTTTTTTTATGATGGCGTCGCGACTGCTTCCCGCTTTCCTCTTCGGCTTCGCCACGGGCGCGATTGTTGACCGCCTCGACCGCAAGAGCTTGTTGATTTTTTGTGAGATATCCCGTGCCGGCTTGGTGATTTTACTAGCTTTTTCCTATTCTACCGTACCGATTTGTATCCTCGTTTTTTTCATCGAATGTTTTTCCCTTCTTTTTGCGCCTGGCCGTGACTCATCTATACCCGACCTCGTGAAGAAGGAGGAGGTAATGACGGCAAACTCGCTGATGTCAACGACCACTTATCTCACCATGGGTTTAGGCACGCTGTTCGCGACCATCTTTCTTGGTCTTGCTTCCGTGATTTACGATTCTTTTCCTTTCATCCACCACATGGTTGAAAGGCATAGGTGGCAATACGGGTTCGCTTTCTTGGTTGACGCGCTTTCATTCATTATATCCGCGGCATTAATCTTCACCATAACTTTTCCACGCAGGCGGGGTAAGAAAGCGAAGGTGAAAGTAAAAAATGTATGGAAGGACACCAAAGAGGGTTTCAAGTTCATAAGAAGCAACCAGCTTACAAAGTCGATTTTTATAACATTGATAGTGGGGTTCATGGGGGGAGGAGCCTTATACATCCTTGGGGCACCGTTTTGCGAGCAGGTGCTCAAGGCGACAGGGGCAAAATTTACCCTGATTATAGCCTCGATAATGTTTGGGGTGGTGGCGGGAGCTGTCCTCTCTACCGTTGTCGTCAAAAAGATGAAACCCGAAAAGGGGTTTGGAGGGGCGGCGGCTTCCTTTGGCGCCATTGTCATTATTTTTGCCCTGGTTGATTATTATCCCTTTTCTCTTGTTCTTATTTTTGTGGGCGGCATATTCTTGGGTTATCTGTTGGTGAATGCCTTTACATTGCTGCATCTGAATGTCGACAAAGAGATACTGGGGAGGATTTTTGCCGCTTTCCAGACCGTCATGAGGGTTTGCCTCTTTGCCTCGACGGGTCTTTTTGCTCTTTTAGGGAGGCTTTTCAAAATATGGATACCATGGACGAAGGAAAACCCCGTTGCCAAGAGTCTGAATCTTGGTTTTATGACGAAGAGCATATATCCTGCGACACTTGCTATTCTGTTGGGGGGAATTATAGTTCTTATCGCTGGTTGTTATTCCGCGTGGTCCCTTGGAAAGTATTTCGCGAGCAGACAGGTTAGTGGTGAATTAGGGTGAAGCACATTGAATTGCCTACCTCAAAAAGTTTTCTTTTAAATCTCCGCGCCGGCGAGGAAGTTTTGCTTAGAGGGAGAGCCTACACCCTTCGTGATGCCGCTTTGAAAAGAATCCAGTTGCTTCGAAGTGAAGGAGGTAGATTGCCTATTGAAATTGGGGGGGAGCTCGTATTTCACGCTGCCCCAACCCCTCCAGCGGGGGGGCGCCCCTGTGCTGCTATAGGTCCCACCACCACTTCGAGAATGGACATTTTTCTTCCTCTTTTGCTAGAGCTGGAAGTGGCGGCTATTCTCGGTAAGGGCCCGAGAGGTAGGGATGCCACCCGTCTGCATGGGGAATTCGGGCTCGTCTATTTTTCAGCGGTTGGAGGGCTGGGAGCGTTGTTTGGGGGGAAGGTTTCCATGATAAAGCCCGTCGCCTTCGAGGATCTTGGCCCAGAAGCCATACACGAGGTAATTCTCAACGACTTCCCGGCGATTGTGGCGATAGACTCTAAGGGCAGAGACTTTTTTTCCGAGGCAAAAAAAACCTATGGACGCCAAACTCCTCGGGGCTTAGACTAGAATTGAGAAAGCAGAGGGAGATTCGAATGGACGATGTGAAGAGAGAACCCCAACTTACCAGGGAGAAAAAATATTCTGGGATTTTTATAACCTTCGAAGGCATCGAGGGCTCTGGGAAGACAACCCAGGCGGAAATGTTGAGGGAATACCTTCTTTCCATCGGGAAGGACGCGAAACTCGTACGCGAGCCCGGCGAAACTCTGCTGGGGGAGAAGATAAGGGAAATTCTTCTAGATCCTGGCCATGATAGAATTTTGCCAGTTCCAGAGGCTCTTCTCTTTGCGGCTGACAGGGCTCAACAGCTAAAGGAAATCATAGTCCCCGCCCTTAAAAATGGGATGATTGTCATTGGAGACCGATATACGGATAGTTCGCTTGCTTATCAGGGAGTGGGAAGAGGATGCGGACTTTCAGCTATAAAGAACCTGAATGACTGGGCTACCGAGGGGTTGGAACCTGACCTTACCATCCTACTAGACCTTTCCGCCGAGGAGGGGTTGTCACGGCTGGACCCCGATGGTAAAGACAGAATAGAGGCTGAGAGCCTGGAGTTCCACCAGAATGTGAGGGAGGCTTATAGGACTCTCATGAAGATTTTTTCTTATCGCATAGTAGCGGTGGATGCGAGCCCTGAGCCCGAAATGGTTCATTTCAAGGTCCTC
>JAQURN010000171.1:0-1194 GCA_028715585.1 Actinomycetota bacterium
ATGAGGCCGACAACAGGGTGTTTGAGTGTGCTGTAGTGGGCAAGGCGAATCTTATGATTTCGGGGGACAAGCATCTGCTGGGGTTGAAGTCGTACGAGAATATACCGATTCAGAAGCCAAAATATCTGACATACCTTATTGAAGAAGATTGACTCCCCCGTACTTCAATCTAGCTATGAAATGGGGCACTAGCTAAGCTCCGAATTTCTTGAGCCTTCCCGCGTGCCCCAGAGCCAGCCCCATCAGATGGATTGCCGGGCGAAGCCCAAGTGAGCCAGAAGAGCAGGAAAGCTCGTCGAAGGCGCTAACCCTGTCAACCCTCGCGGTCTTTGATTTGAGTATCACTGGCACTGGATGAAAGCTGTGCGCCTTCAACAAGGCTGGGGTGGAATGATCGCCAGTTACTATGAGAACGTCTGGGTTTAGTTCCACTACGGAAGGTATTAGCTTGTCCACCTCTTCGATGATTTTTACCTTTTCCTCAAAGTCTCCGTTTTCCCCCGCGCTGTCCGTTTTTTTGACGTGCAGGAAATAAAAGCTATGCTCATCTCCATAAAGTTTTGAAAGCATCTCAAAAGACGCTTCGATTCCCTCCACATGAGGGGCAATGTCCATCCCTACCAGTTTGCTTATCCCGCGATACATGGGGTATTCCGCGATGCAAAGCCCATTAAGCTTGTATTTCTCCTTCAAGGTGGGGAGGGGGCTATATTTTTCGAAACCGCGAAGGAGAAGCATATTTGCCTTCTCGTGAGAAAGGATTTTTTTTGCCTGCTCGAGGAATGACTTCACCACTTCCGCGGTTTTTTCCGACTCCGTATCGAGAGCTTCCGGCTCTAGTGGCGGAACGCCCGTTTTCTGGGGGTCTGTGTCGGCAACTTTTCCTCCCAAATTCTGTCCTCTGATAACCAGAACCGCCCTGTGCTCTTTTTCTGTCTCGAGGAAGAAATTGCCTTCGAAATCGAGCTTTATCTCGCTTTTGAGCATCTCGCAAAGCTCCCTGTTTTTTTCTGTGGCTATCCTTCCAGCCCTCCTGTCGGTGATGTTTCCTTTCTCGTCCACCGTGGCGAAGTTAATTCTTGCCGCGATGTCTCCTTTTTTGAGGTCGAAGTCAACGCCGAGGGCGGAAAGTATTCCCCTTCCTACCTGGTAATCGATGGGGTCGTACCCGAAGAGGGTTAAGTGTCCAGGTCC
>JAQURN010000171.1:1204-3129 GCA_028715585.1 Actinomycetota bacterium
GGTCCGCTCCCAGGGGTTATTCTCGGTCCAACTATCTCAATCAGCCCGCAGGAGGATTCTCCGGCGAGCAAATCGAGGTTGGGGGTTTGGGCGGCTTCGAGCTCGGTCATTTTCGAGTGCTCTCCCCCGATGCCTCCCACCCCATCGATTACAACTAGGACGATGGAGCCTCCTTCTTCCTGTGCTAATTCTTCCCAAATTCGAGATACGTTCAATTTACAGCTCCTTTTCAGCCGAGAGACGGGCTATATTTTCTCACAGAACGGAAGAAATGGATGAAAAATCAGGGTTTTTCTAAAGAAAGGTGACCAGGAAGTAATGCTATTCCGTCCAGGAGCCCTCGTACTTACCAGTGACCCACTCCCTTTCATTTTGCCAGTTTCGACCCGGGGTTTTAAAGCCCGGGCTATCAGGATGTGGGCCTGGGGGCTTCACAGTCTCCATATCCACTACCCCAAGAACGTAGTAAGCGCCCTTGTTAGAGTCAGCGCCATAGTTCCCAGCGCCATAGCGGTAGTAGCGGTAGTTTCCATTAAAATCGTTTGTCTTTGGGTCTTTGAAATCTTTTTTCAGAAATCCACCAGTCGTCAAAGCATGGATGAAATCCCCGTCCCCTGGAGTATCCCATCCGCCAGTTCCCTCGCCATCGGAAGAGGGATAGTAGCCGTTCTTATCGAAATATCTCTCCAGCGCCTCCATTATGGATTTCATCGCCTGAAGCCTTTCCTTGTCCCTGGGGCCCTTTTGGGCATTCGCGATTAGCGGAATCGCGATTCCCACCAGGATGCCTAGTATGAGTACCACGCTCAAAACTTCCACCAGAGTGAAGCCATGTTTATTTCGAATCAAGCCCAGATGAAACCTTCGGGCACTCTTTGCCATCTTGAAGCCCCCTCTTTCAACTCTTTTCAAACCTTAAAACGAATTGAGTCGCAAAAAGTGTATGTTCGCAAACATAATATACCCAGTGACATTTTATCACCCCACCCAAAGAATCCTGGAAAAATTCAAGCTTTATCTTCTTTAAGAGATGTTCACCAATTTATATTTCCTGCTTCCCAAGCCGATTTCCTCGGCATGCTGGAGGCTTACGTCCCATCTTCCCCCGTCCACCGGGGAAAACCTCTTTTGGGGATTGGAGTATATGCCGCTTCCAAAAGGCGCCCCCAGCACGAGGTCTGATGAAGCCTGGTCGAGGCTTACAGGGTCTAGGGAGGCTAGAATTCCGATGTCTGGCACTATTGGGGCGGAACTCCTGCTCGCGCAATCGCATGAGCGCGTGATGTTCAAGAGGAAATTGAAATAACTAATTTTGGGGTATTTCGACCTCACTACCCCCAGGGCGGCTTCCGCGAGTTTTTCCTGTGCCACCCCGCTTTTTCCCTTCCACCTGATGGATATGGCTTCATTCGGGCAGACACTCACGCATTCGCCGCAACCGATACAAGAGCCAAGGTCGATTGAAGCTATGTTAGTGTCCGCTTCTACCCTTATCGCCTGTGCGGGGCAGTTTTCCTCGCATTCGCCGCATCCACTACATTTTTGCCTCCTCACAAAGGGGTGAGTCTCTTCGTGTATGGCGAGCTTTATCTTCCTGCTCACGCATCCCATGCCAAGATTCTTTATCGCTCCCGCGTAACCCATCAATGCATGCCCCGTAACGTGCGACACCACCATGAGGGCATCAGAATGGGCGATTGCCCCCGCGACCTCTACATCTTTGAAATGCTTTCCACCCACCTGGACGCGCTCGACATCCGAGCCACGAAGCCCATCGCCGATGATTATTGGCGCGCCGGTGGAGGACAAGTTGAAACCATTTGCGTGCGCGGTCATGAGGTGATCTCGCGCGTTCGTTCTTTTTCCTTCATACAAGGTGCCTGTGTCAGTGAGAAATGGGCGGCTTTCGAGCTCGAGAAGAATCT
>JAQURN010000172.1 GCA_028715585.1 Actinomycetota bacterium
TAGAGGCTGAACTTCTACGGCATATATCATCCTCCCACACGAGGGCGTATTTGCATCGCCGCCATCTTCTCTTCTTCCTGGCTTTTCTTGAGGGACAATCAAGCGCAGAGGACCTTCATCTCCAACTAAAGGCTTGCCGCCTTTGGAATACGCGATGATTATTTTCAAGCCACCAGGATAGGTTTTATTCACCTGGGAGGGACTCAATGTCGCGGAGTAACCATCCCTTGCCTTAACCACGATGGAAGTCGCATTGGGGGATAAGGAGAGCTTTGTTCCCAGAAGGTAGGAGAGTGGGACGCCAGTATAGTCCTCCTCGTAATATGTGTATGGAGGAAGCTGTTTGAGAAAAGTATAGTGACCAGTAAAAGAAGGCATCGACCGAAGCTCGTCTTTACTGAAAACTATCTGGTTGTTGCCCTGGGCTTCTAATCCTAGAGGGCTCAGAATCGTGCAGCCAACAACAAGCAAGAGGAAAACAGCCACTCCCTTATTTTTGCTTTCTTTTTCCGAGCCTTTTCGGGACGATAGAATGCCAACCACCGCAAGAATCAACCCAGCGGCTCCAAGGGCAATTGGAATCCAAATACTGAATGGATACCGCTTTGGAACGTTCCCGTAAATCCACAGTTCGTCTAGAGGGACCTTTTTCGCATCGAGGTGTTTTACCCCCTTCGGAAAAGGTTCTACCTCGATGAGCCGCAGGTTCGATACCCAGGAAGGTTTGTTTACGTCGTTGGGGTTGTATTGGGGGATGACAAGCCTCAATGGGCCTGTCCCTTCAGGCTCTGGATCAAGCGCGCTTCCAGCGCGTTCATAAGCGATGATAGGCACGAGACCTTTGGAGTTCTTCTTTTTCAAATCCGAAAGCCTCAATTTCTCCCCCACGGGGGGCCAGAAGTATCCATCGGGCGCAATTATTTTCACCCAGGCGTTCTCATCGGATACACCCGCCTGGGTAAGTAGCACAGTGAGAGGAACCCCTTTGAACTTCGTGTTTTCCACCGTATTCCAGTTGTTGATGCTGCGATAGGTGGCTGAGATACTCTTGCAGCTTTTTACATCGTTCAGCGAGAAGACATGCCTTCTCTCGGCGGTGTCGTTTCGATAGACGATGAGGCAAACGCAGGAGGCAATCAATATAAACGCGGATATGAGCAGGAGGACTTTTTTCTTCAACTACTCCCCTTTCCAAGCACGGGAGGCTGGGTAGTTTCCCGCCCAACCCTGTTGATCTTCCACCATGGCTTATGCACTAGCTTTAGGTTGAAAGATTCGGAGAACCATAACCTCTGTCAAACACTCCGATTATATTGTTATCCCCCAAATGTTTCAAATCGCCGTGACTAAAACCGAAGCATTCCCTAAGCCCATGCTGGTTAAGGTTTTGCTCTCAAGGGCTAAAGTTTCTTTCTATTTGTGACGTTAAAATTAAAGGAGGGATTTAAGAAGTTAGATACGGTGGAAGCGACTGTAAGCCTAATAAGAGGTGGTGAAAATTGAGAGGAAAGACGGTAGCGGGGAAGGTGACGTGGGAAGAATTAAAGCAAGAGCTAATGGAATTGGATAAGGAGAAGCTCGTTGAACTCGTTAATATGTGGGTGAGGAACTATTGGACCAATCAGAACTATTGGATGATGATAGTCGAACGCGACTTTGGGTTTGAAAATGCAGGCCGGATTGACGGGGAAGTCTGGGAAAACACAGGTAAAGCTCAAGCCTATCGCCTGAAAAAGTTACTAGGCCTTGGCGATGATACCCAGGCTTTAGCGACGGTGCTCAAGTATTGTGCTGCCCAGTGGGTAAATGCTGGTTTCGAGTGGGAGTTTCTGGAGGTTGGGCCCAAGAAGGTGGTCATGAGAGTGAATAAGTGCCCGATGGGGACTTATCGAGGTGAAAAGGGTCTTCCCCTTCTACCGTGCAAGCTAGGCTCTCCCCCGTTATATATAGCGATAGCCAAGGCAGTTAATGAAAACTTTCAGGTGAGATGCCTTCATGCCCATCCCGATCCCCCTATAGAAGGGGTTATGTGCGAATGGGAATTTGTATTAGAAGATGAGAGAGGAGGATAATTTTATGAGCATCTCAAGGCCACTATCGGGAGTAAAAGTACTAGACCTTACATGGGTTTATTCAGGCCCCTTTACAACCTTGCTGCTACTAGACTTGGGAGCGGAGGTGGTGAAGGTTGAAGGTCCTCCATTTGGTGACCTTACCCGTATTCTTCCACCTATGCACAACGAGTGGAGCGGATACTTCTACATGCTGAACAGAGGCAAGAAGTCAGTGGCCATTAATCTCAAGAAAGAGGAGGGAAAGAAAATCTTTCTTGACCTGGTCAAGCATTTCGATGTCGTGACGGAGAATTTTGTTCCCGGAACAATGGATAAACTTGGGGTCAGCTATGACGCTATCAAGTTGGCAAATCCCCGGATTATCTATGGTTCTATTAGCGGTTTCGGGAGTTTTGGGCCATATGCCCATCTTCCTTCCGTCGATCCAGTTGCCCAGGCAATGGGCGGTCTTATGAGCCTGACGGGTTACCCTGGCATGCCGCCGCTCAAGACAGGTCCGGCTATTGCTGATTCACTCGCTGGCCTTTACCTGGCAGTGGGGATACTGGCGGCACTGCGTTCCAGAGACCAAACCGGAGAGGGGCAAAAGCTTGAAGTTTCCATGATGGATAGTGTTTTCTCGGCACTTGAAGAGAGTGTTATAAGAGCAAGCATGACAGGTAATGCCCTTCCCGCAAGGGGTAACACCGATCCTCTTGGTGCGCCTTGGGATGCTTTTCAAACGAAAGATGGAAAGTGGCTTATGATATGCACATTGGCGGGTGAGGGGACCGAAAAAGTCTTCAGAGCCATTGGCCGGGACGACATAGCGGATAAATACAAAGGGGACACCGAGGAAGCCATAGAGGCTCGCTCTCGAGATTTGGCTTTTCTCAACAAAGTATTTGCCGAATGGGCGGCAACCAAAGACAGCCAGGAGCTTAAGGATTTCTTTCTCGAGTTAAGAACTCCGTGCGGGGAAGTGAAGGATGTGACTGAGCTGCTGGAAGATCCGCACTTGAAGGCGAGGAACATGGTTGTCGATATAGACCACCCCCTGCTGGGCAAAG
>JAQURN010000173.1 GCA_028715585.1 Actinomycetota bacterium
ATTGAGGTCGTAGGGATAGTTCTTTTGGAGATAGTCGGAAAGCGCCTGTACTTTGTCGTAATCATTTGTGAGCCCCTGGGTGATATTTTCCGCCAGTTCCCCGACAGCAGGGGACATGTCGGCAGGGAGTTGGCAGAATCTCTCTTTTTTCTCCTTTGGATAAAAGCCTTTTACTTGTCGCATAGCTTCTTCGGTAGCGTAGCTCGTCTCGGAGACGACCGTATATACAAGGCCTGGGTCTAAGGGGATGGGCGAAAGGACGTTCATCATGGAATTGAACTTTAGTATCTGTGTGGGAAAGAAGACGTCGCGAATGAGATAAGCCCCAAATATGGTGTTTGGAAGTTCTTCTTCGATAAAAAAGGTCTGAATTGAACGCTTAAAGCTATATCTTGGGGGTTCATTGGGATAACTCAGGGAGAGTGGAAGATTGTTGCTGCTTATTTCTTCGTATTCTTTCTCAGATATAGCCCATCCATTTCCCAAGAATTCATCAAAAGCAAGCGCGCGCCAGTAGTAAGGCCTTTCACTTCTTACCTTCATGACAATCCGGTCTGGGAGTTTTCCTCTCACCCTGAGGTCGAGGAACCTGTTCAAGCCAAAATAAGCATCTGGATTGAATGGAAGTGGATTTTCTGGGAATTCGTCAGGCAATTCCCCATACCCTGGGTTTCTGATGAAGCCTTCGAAGCTAGTCGGCATCTTTTTTTCTTGCGAGTATGGGAGATGCCCAACCCCCATCCCCGTAATTCTTGGCATTGCCATGAAGAGGATGATGGAAAGGGGAATGATTGTGGCTAAGAAAAGCGCGAAAGCCCTCGTCCATGATTTTCTCCTCGAACCAGGAAAGTCAATGATTACATCGCTTTTCCGCCTTGTTCCCGAACGGTTGCCGAGGTAGAGGGAGACAAAACCGACGAGAAAGAAGACAGTCAGTACCCCGAGGAAATCGGTGGAGGTACTGAGTGAGCCGGCGAATGCCATGAGGATGCAAGCGCTTATAAGCGAAAGGTTTAGGTCTCTTCTCGATGGAAGGTCAAAGGAATGTAGCGCCAGAAGCCACAGGAATAACCTGATTAGTGGGTAGCGAAGGTCGGTTAGGCTTTCTCCCAATTCTGAGAGGAAGAAGATGAAAGCAACGATGAGGAGGATGCTTATCACGGATTTCAAAACCAGGTGGGACTCGCCTCTCTTCACGTAGGAGAAAATGGACCCTCCTATCACGCCGAGCACGACCGGAATCGCAATCCAGGCATCTATCTCCCCATATTTTATGGCGGCACCAATGCCTATGAGGACGGTTAGGAGAACCGCAAATCTAAAGCTTATGGATTCCTCTATTGGGGGGTTTTTGTTTATCCGCCGGTAATATTGGATGGCGCGTTCAAGCATGTCTCGATTCCTCGATTGTGAGTAACGATGTAGAGACCGCCCAGTCTTTCAGATATTGCCCCCAGCGACTCTCCCGCCCCTATGGTGGTGGAGTTGAAGGAGGGGGCATAGGACTCTTCGAGGACCTCTACGAGGATAGGGGAAAAGGTCGGCGCAACCTCGCGAATAAAATAGGAGACGTCTTCCAACTTGTAGTTGGTTACGAAGATAACCTGGCTTTCCCGCGAGAGTCTTTTTTCAGGGAAGCTAAACGCGCCCGCTAATTCTCCTATCTCGGTTGACTCTTCAAGCTCGACATAGGATGCCAAGGCGCTAAGGAGGTTCTCCAGTTCTCCCTCTACCATCTCGAGCTTTTTATTCTCGAAGAATAGAAGGCCGGTTTTCCTTCCGGCGTAAGAGAAATACCTCAATATGGAAGCGGTGGCTCTAAGCCCATCTTCCAAGCTGTTTTCGATTTCATCTCCCCAAAGGGGAGCGGCAAGCAGAAGCAAGATGTAGGAAAGAGGGATTATTTCCTGCTGATATTCCTTAACGATAAGCTTTCCGCGCTTGGCGGTGGACTTCCAGTGGATTGATTTCAGCGAATCTCCCCGCACATATTCCCTCACTCCGTAGTAATCCTGGCTGTACCCCCTCCTTGCCGACTCGAAAGATTCGCTATAGGTAGCGGATTCGACTTGACCACAAGGAAAATAACTCAAAGGGTATGGCTTTGGAAAAACGACAATTTCCGAGGGGATGCTTTTGACCAAACTGGAGGCGGAAGTACCCAGAATTCCATTCGACTGCAAGCACATTCTGGCGTTGGAATAAACGCCTCTTTTAGGGGCTCTAAGGCTGTAGGAGGTTTTAAGTTCCGCCCGCCCCCCGACCCTTTCGACGAATACGCTCTGTTCCCATTTCCTCCGGCGGCGTTCCTCCATTGCCAGTTCTTCCTGGGCAGAGAAAAACATTTGGTGGATTTTGCGCCATATCCCATGAGGCTTTTGGGAAGTTTGAAGCAAAAACTGCTCATCTTGGATTCGAAGAAAGAAAGCGGGAATCCTCGATTTGTTTCGCGCGTCGAGTGCCACCTCGAAGTCTTCCCCTTCATATACCTCGTCGGGGCATTCCCGCTTCAGCGAAAGTGAGCGCGTCGAGTGCCTGGCGTAGATGGAATCGGCGATGACCAAAGCGAACATTACGCTTGAGACGAGGTAAAGCCACCCCGATTTCATGGAAGACGCTATCAAAAAGAGGGAGAACGCTACCGCTGTTGGTATGAGCCAGATGGGTTTCAAAACTAATCCTCTTTAAGGCTGGAGGCCTCGATGGGAACGGGCACCTCGCCGAGTATCTCTTCGACCAACTGTGCCATCTCCGCCATTTTCTCTCTCGTTTGCCTGATAGAGACGAGCCTGTGTGGCAAGACCCATGGCGCCATCCGCTTGACATCATCGGGTATTACATAATTTCTGCCATCGAGTAGAGCGCGCGCCTGGGAAGTTCTAATCAGCCCCAGGCTTCCCCGCGGGCTGGAGCCGAGCCTGAGAGAAGGGCGATTTCTAGTCTGGTGCACGATGGTGACTGCGTAATCTATGATGCTTTCATCGACGTGAACTCTTTTTATCGACTCCCTGAGCTCGCGCACATCCTCCAGAGTCATTACTGGCTTGAGGTCTTCGATTGGATGCTTTAGCATCTGGGC
>JAQURN010000174.1 GCA_028715585.1 Actinomycetota bacterium
GCCAGAAAGAGGTCGAGTGAATTGCCGCCATGATGCGAGCCCCTATCTCCCAGGCGCCGCGTCCCAAGAAGAAAAAGCGCGAAAAGCCTGCTAACACAAAGGAGCAGGTGCCACCCGTCCTAGAGGAAATCCCACCACCCGTCCTAGAGGAAATTCCACCTCCGGCTCCTCCACCTGTCCTAGAGGAAGTTCCACCTCCGGCTCCTCCACCTGTCCTAGAGGAAGTTCCACCTCCGGCTCCTCCACAGGTGCCGGTTGAGGAAGTCCCACCTTTGGCTGGGGAGTTTCCAAGCGAGCCAAGAGGGCTGGAGGTGAGGCCGATTACAGGCGTTCCTGTCGGCGAGGAACCCGCTTCTCTCGTGGTAGGACCCACTGCTGATTTCGAGGAACTTGTAAGCCCGCGGGAAGAAGAGGAAGAAACCGTTCTGGGCGCTCCTCAGGCGGAACGCGCTGAAATCCCACTGGCGGAAGAAGGGCTTGAAGGTATGATTGCTCCCCCACCCTCTCCGGTTAGCGCCGGCAAAAAGAAAAGTAGGTGGTGGGGGAAGAAAGAGAAACCCCCTAAGGTGAAGAAAGAGAAAAAAAAGAAAAAGGAGAAGCGAGAGGAAGCTTTGCTTCCCCCGCCTCCTGAATTCAGCGAGATGCCCCCTGTGGAGCAGCCCCCCGCCCCGCCAGCAGCAGGAATAGAGGCCGAGCCCGTGCCACCGGAAGTAGTCATACCACCGCTGGCGGAGGAAGTGCCACCTCCAGAGTATGGCGCCGAGCCAGTATCTGAGGTCGAAGGGGCGCAGCCCCCAACCCTGGAGGAAGAGCCTTCCGGGGAATTCCCGCCCGGGTTGGCAGAAGAAGAGGGAACGCTCGAAGAAGCAAGACCCGAGATGTTTACCAGAGAGGACTACCTTCCTCCGCCGGAGTATGAGGAATTCTTTGCTTCCGAAGAGAAGGAAGATGCCCCACCTACTCTTGAGGAAATTACGAGCTCGGAAGCACCAGAAGGGAGAGAAGACAAAAAGGCAACAGAGGGATGGCCATTTGAGGAAGTTCCTCCTGTGGGGTTGGAGGAAGGGAAAGGCGAAGAAACCCCACCTGAGGTGCACAAAGAGGGTGGAGGTTTAGAGGGGGAGAAACTCCAGGAAGAACCTGGAACTCCTACCCACGAGGAAAATCCATGGGCAGGTCAAGTGACCGAAGAAGAGACCCACCCGTTCTCCTTTGAAGAAGACGTAAAGAAGAAGGAAAAGGAAAAGGGTTCCAAGGACGAGCGTGATTCATTCTGGGAATGAGAGCTCTTTCGAGAAAGCCGAGCGAAAGAAAACCTTCCCCTCTAGCGCGCTACCCACGAGCCTTTCCAAAGAGCTCTTTCAGCACCTCTCTGGAGACATCCCACGCCTTTCGATGCCCGCGGAAGAAGACCTTTGTATTATTGAGAGACAATTAGGAAGAAAGCCGGAGGGACAGGTTTTCATAGCCCGCAGGTGTTCGCACGGAAAACCTGCTGTTATTCTTACCGTGATAAGCGCGTCGTCTTGGAGGGGCCCTCTCCCGCCATTTCTCTGGCTTGCTTGTTTACATCTTACGCGGGAAGCCTCTAGGCTCGAAAGCAAGGGGGCTATGCGGGAGCTTCAGAAAAAAGTGGACCTCGACGAGAAAATTAGCTCTCGCCTTGCTTTTGAGGAAGCCAGCCTCTATGAGCTGAAGAAGAGAATTTTGAGACTCTTGGGTGTCGAAGGGTTCGATTCGCCCCACAGATGCGAAGGGATAGCTGGTGGAAGGAGGGGAGCAGTAAAATGCCTTCACGCCCACCTTGCCTTTCACCTTGCTTTTGGAGAAGGGGTCATCGGGGAAGAGTGCCTCCAGATGATGGGAAAAGGGCGGTGTATATGGTGTGAGAGGATACCAGAGGCTTGCGTCCATTGATGTCGGCACGAATTCGACCAGGATGCTTGTTGCCGACTGCGATGGGTTTGTAACAAAGACGATTGATAGAAGAATGGTGATAACCCGTCTTGGCAAGGCGGTGGACGGAACTGGCAAGCTCGATAGTGAAGCCATCGAGAGGACACTTTCCGTCCTTTCGGAGTATGCTCGCCTGCTGTCTTCTCATAAGCCAGAGAGAGTTAGCGTTGCTGCTACGAGTGCGTTGAGGGACTCGGCTAACGCGGGTGATTTCGTTAGCCGGGCGGGTGAAATTACTGGCTCAGAGGTGGAGATTCTCCCGGGTGAGGAAGAAGCTCGTTTGAGTTTTCTGGGAGCCGTGTCCAATCTTCCCCGAGGGAAGGTGGGCAGCAGAGGAAAAAGGGAGATATTCGTATTCGATATCGGTGGCGGTAGCACCGAGCTCATAGTGGGCAACCTTCCGAGAAAGAGAAGCCGATTGTTGTACGAAGAGCCGAGAGTCAGAAGCATTCAGGTCGGCTGCGTTCGGATGAGCGAGCGCTTCCTGAAGGGTGACCCCCCTTCACCGTTAGCGCTTGGCAGGATGGAGTCCTACCTTGTCTCCACCCTCAAGCCGGCTCTTGACTCACTTTTCCAGGGGAAGCCATCCCTAGTGGTGGGGCTCGCGGGCACTGTTACCACTGTTGCCGCGATAAAGCTGGGGCTGACGGAATACAACTCTGAGGCTATTCACCACTCCTTCCTTCTAAGGGAGGAGGTGGAGGAGATTTACAGGAAGCTGGCATCCGTCCCACTCTCGGACAGAAAGAAGATTATGGGGCTTGAGCCCGAAAGGGCGGATATCATCGTTGGAGGCATAGCGGTTCTCCGCGCCGTGATGGACCTTGCGCGGGTGAGCGAGATATTAGTGAGCGAAAAGGATATCCTGGACGGATTGATTCTTCGTCTCCACGCCCGCGTTCGAGAAGGAACCCCTGCTTCTTAGCTCTTTTCAAAAAGGGCAGGCGTGAAGTAACATTGAACCTGGCTGAGATAGGGGCGGGGATGCCGGAATTGGTAGACGGGACGGGCTTAAAACCCGTTGTCCATTGGACGTGAGGGTTCGATTCCCTCTCCCCGCACCAGCACAATAAGGGGGTGCTAAAGGATGAATCT
>JAQURN010000175.1 GCA_028715585.1 Actinomycetota bacterium
ATAGCTCATCTATGAGCAATAGTTCTCCATCCGCCAGTCCAAATTCGAACTTGGTATCCGCAAGTATCATCCCCCGCGACTCTGCTATACTGCTTCCTCTTTCGTATAGCTTCAAACTTACTTTCTTTACTTTGCGGGCAAGCTCAGAACCGATAATTCGTTCGATATCATCGAAGGTTACGTTCACGTCGTGTTCGCCAATCTCCGCCTTGGTAGCTGGCGTAAACACAGGATAGGGAAGCTTTGCCGACTTTTCAAGACCTGCTGGAAGCGAAACCCCGCTTATTTTTCCGCTTCTTTTATACTCTTCCCACCCTCCTCCAGCCAAATAGCCCCTCACAACACATTCGACGGGAAGGGGTTCGGTTTTTTTCACGAGCATGAAACGTCCTTCGAGATATTCTTCATATTCTCGAATATCTGGCGGAAGATCGTTGACGCTCGAGGAAACGAAGTGATTGGGAATGATGTCTTTCGTTTTTTCAAACCAGAATTCCGCAAGCTGGTTGAGAACTTTACCCTTTCCAGGAATGCCCTCATCCATTACCACGTCGAAGGCAGAGATTCTGTCTGTACTTATAATCAGGAGAAGGTCGTCGACCTCATAGATATCTCTGACCTTCCCCCTTTTGAAGAGTGGTCTCTTAATAAAAGATGTGTCTGTAATCGGCTTCAACTTTTATTTGCCATGCCGGAAACTGTTTGGGCTTTAGGCTTCCTCGCGGCCTCTCCCTATGTCAGCAATCTTGAAACCAATCTTGAGCCATACAGGATAAAGCGCGAAGAGCGCGGCACAAATCACATGGTCTTTTGTGGTCATGTTTTCCCAGTCGAAGTTGAAAACGCCGCTGTTTATCATCCAGTCACGCCCCGACTCGGCGCCGCACATCCTCCAGAGCCATCTTACCCATTCGAGGTTGAAATAGAGTGAAATACTCGTGACGTAGAAGCAGAGGAGCGTCGCCGCGCTCAGAAACTTCCTCGCCCTCTTGTTCTGCTTCTCATTCTCAACCCAGCGGTTGACCAGTTTCCCGAATATCCAGCCAAAACTCACGAGCCACGGTGCGTCAATCAGGAAGCTGTCATACGGAATCATTTACATCACCCCTTTCAAAAATTTACAGAACCAAACCTCTTTGCTTACTTCTCGAGCAGCTTCTCATTCTATCTCTAACTAGGCAAGCTGGCGAGGCATTTTCTTGAAGCGTAAGCATTTCTTTCACAAAAATTGCATTGCTTAAGAATAAGCTCCGGTTTTGCTTTCTAGTTGAGCACACAACCCCTATTCGGGGAAGGGCGCGAAGCCGTGCCCCCTCCCTTTTCGCCAAGTGCGAGCGCAAAGGCATCCCCAGCGATGTCGAAAGCCGGTGGGAAGATTTTGCGTCCCAGATAAGTAAGCCAGTTTACCCAGGACTGAATAACTCTTCTTTTACCCTTCTTGATTCCCGCCACGATTTTGGCTGCCATCTTCTCCGGCGAAGAGCCGAGGGTTCTTATCCACCACATGACGAGTTTCTGAGGAAAACTGGCAGCCCGAGCTTCAGTGTCGTTGTAGAATGGCGTGTTTATGAGGCCTGGGAAAGCGGTGGTTACCTTTATGCCAAAGCGGCGGAGTTCCCAGGTGAGACAGTCGGAGTAAGTAGCGAGCGCTGCCTTGCTGGCCGCGTATGCCCCCCAGGTGGGAACCGGAAAAAATACCTGACCGGTTGACATGTTTAGTATCTGTCCGGAACGCCTTCTTATCATCTGCGGAAGAAAAGCGTTTATCATCCTCACGGCGGAATAGAAATTTATGTTCATGAGGCGGTCCCACTCCTCCTCGGTAGTGTTCCTCAGTTCAGCGGAAAGCCCTATCCCCGCGTTGTTCACGAGTATATCGATTGCGCCGATTTCCTCCTCTACCTCGCGGGCGAGCTTATCTATTTGCTCCTTACTCGTCACGTCCGTTACCTTGGAGAGGGCCTCTCCTCCTGCCTCTTTTATTTCCCGCGACAAATCTTCTAAGCCACCTTCATTGATATCGACAAGCACCAGCTTGCAACCTTCTCTTGCAAAAAGAAGCGCCTCTTCCTTTCCTATCCCACTTGCCGCTCCAGTAATCAAAACCCATTTACCGCTCAGATCTTTCATCGCTTCCTCCTAACCAATTTTTGAGGCCCAGCTTGGGTCACTCCGAAGCAAGAGTTATGTTACTTTCCTTATAAATGTAATGCAACTAACCGTTGGAAAGAACACAAGGGGCGTTTCATTCCTGAAAATCTCCGCTGGTTTTGCCCTTTAATCCCCCTGCTATCGAATTCTGAAACTGGATGCCCTTTTCGGATATAATCAAACGTGTGGAGGGGTGCCCGAGTGGCCGTAAGGGAGACGCCTGCTAAGCGTTTTACCGGGAGAACCGGTACGTGGGTTCGAATCCCACCCCCTCCGCCATTTCCTTTTTCCCCACTTCTTGCGGGATTCGAACCCAGGGGGGCTTATCTTCCTTGCGGGGGGAGCATCCCCCCAGCAATCAAACTTAGGGGGGTAGAGGTCGCGTAAGCGACCGTCCTAGGGGGGACGCGAAGTCCCCCCTGGAAGAGCGAGCGGGCGTAGTGCATATGCTCACAAGTGTTTATTCTTCCCCGCGAGCGACGGTTCGTATCTACCTCCCCCACCAGCAAACCTTCCAACCGATTCTGAGGATTCGAACCTAGGGGGGCTTATCTTCCTTCCGGGGGGAGCATTCCCCCCAGCAATCTAACGTCTTTGAACCGTGGCAAGCTTTTTGTGTTCTTGTTTTGCGTTTGAGCCAATAGGGCAAATTGTGAGAACGAACCAAATCTGGTATCTTTTATCCGAGGGCAATTGAATTCATGCCTAGGGTGTAGGTATGGTGTGAAGGTTACATTGCTTCTCTCGGGCTGTTGTAGTATTTATATGCGGTTTTGTGGCGGTGTAGCTCAGCGGTAAGAGCGCACGGTTCATACCCGTGAGGTCACTGGTTCGAATCCAGTCACCGCTACCAGAGACTTGAATAATTGCTGGAAATGGTGTCAAGG
>JAQURN010000176.1 GCA_028715585.1 Actinomycetota bacterium
CAACGGTCCCTGTGGCCGACCGCGATTCTTTTCCTATCATCTTTCTATCATGGGATTAATACTATGCCCAGGCAGATTAAGAGCTCCTTTAAGAAACTGAATAGCTGACACCCCAGGCATCCTTGGCATCCATTACGTCTTTGAGGTCGCGGAGGCTGGAATAAAACTGAATAGCTGACACGTGAGCGCGGCAAACTGCCAGTGGGAGATAACAATTCAAGAACTCAAGTAGCGGAGCGGGCTGAAGGACCATTTCTGCTTAAAATAGTCTAACCTGAGCGGAGAAGTAAGCTCTGTATCACGTTTAGGTTGCGCAACTTAGACCTTGGCATCTAGCGCATTCTCGCATTTTTGTTTGCCTTTTTCGCTCTATGCCGCGGAAGACTTTGGAGGGTGGATGGTGCCTCAAAATAGGGTTCCTATTTGATAGATGAGGGTGGCTACAATCCAGGCAAGCGCTGTTGTGTATAAAGCCGCGAATGCCGCCCATTTCC
Source organism: Actinomycetota bacterium (assembly GCA_028715585.1). Lineage (GTDB taxonomy): Bacteria > Actinomycetota > Geothermincolia > Fen-727 > JAQURN01 > JAQURN01. Next base: position 495 of record JAQURN010000176.1, read on the forward strand.
AAGAGTTGGTTTCCTGCTTTATGGTGCCAATCGTTGCGACGCAAGGTATGTATAAAAGCGCGAACACCATGAGAGAAAAAGCGGCAAGGGAAGACATGCCTAGCTGTGAAGCGATTACCGACCCCAATCCAGCTGTGCCTTCAGCGCCGGCGAAGAGCACCCCCAGGGTACCTATGATTGCTTCCTTTGCGAAAAAGCCAAAGATCAGGCTGGTTGCGATTTGCCAGTAACCGAAACCACAAGGTTTGAAGACTGGGGCTATGGCTTTGCCTATGGGCTCTAGGGCGCCGACGTGCTTCAAAAGCCAGATTAGGATGGCTACCCCGAATATGACCGTGCCAGCGCGCATTAGGAAAACTTTCCCCCGCTCCCACGTGTGCAGTAATACGCTTTTGGCCAGGGGACGCCGGTAGGGTGGAAGCTCCATCACGAAGTGGCTGCTTTCGCCCGCGAGAATTGTCCTGCGCAGCACAAAAGCCATGATTATCCCAACCACTATGCCTATCACATATAGACCGAAGACCACCAAACCCTGGTTGTGCGGGAAGAACGCCGCTGCCAGCAGCACATATATTGGCAATCTTGCCCCGCAAGACATAAATGGAGTGACCAGGATTGTGGTTAGCCTGTCCTTTTCATTTTCTATGGTTCTTGTTGCCATGATTGCTGGCACGTTACAGCCAAACCCAAGAATCATCGGGACGAAGGACCTTCCGTGCAGCTTTATCCTGTGCATCAAGCGGTCCATCACGAATGCCGCCCTGGCAAGGTATCCTACGTCCTCGAGAATAGCCAGCAATATGAACAGCATGAATATGGGCGGAATGAAAACTAGCACAGACCCAACTCCTCCTATCACCCCCTCGGAAAGGAAAGAGCCAAACCAGCCGCCTATGCTCGCCGCTTGTTTTGCAAGCCAGTTCATGCCTGTCTCTATCCAGTGCATCAGTGGAGGGGTGAGGTTGAATGTAAGCCAGAACACCCCGTACATGATGACTAGAAATATAGGTATTCCAAGCCAGCGGTTTAGCACAACTTTGTCGATTTGGTCCGAGAGGGTAAGCCTTGTCAGCGCCGGCTTTTTTAAGACGTCCCTTATCAAGCCGCTGATGAAGCCATAGCGCGCTTCAGCTATGACCGTCTCCGCGTCATCGCCCAGCATGCTTCTCAAGTGAGCAAGAGATTTGTCCCTGGCGCTTTTTATTTGCTCGGTGTTTACGCCTATCTTTTCTATTATCCCCATGTCTTCCTCGAGCAGCTTTATTGCCAGCCAGCGGGTTGAATAGCGATTGGCAAGCCCTGGGATATCCGTAAGGAGCTTCTCGAGCAAGTCAATTTCCGTTTCCACCTCCTGGCCATAGGGGATTTCGAGCTGTTTCCTGCTAGGGGGGTTTTTGCTAACTTTCAAAATCTCTTCCAGCAGCTCGTTGGTGCCCTGGTTTTTGTTCGCGACCATTGGAATCACGGGGGCACCGAGAAGGCGTGATAGCTCATCTATATCTATGGTATATCCCCTGGAATCCGCCTCATCCATCATGTTGAGGGCGATTATCACGTTTGCGCCCATCTCTAGCAACTGGACGGTGAGGTATAGGTTGCGCTCCAAGTTGGAGGCATCTACTATGTTCACCACCACGTCGGGCTTTTCTTCGGCGATGTAATCCCTGGCTATTACTTCGTCGGGGGAATAAGCGGTGAGGCTATAGACTCCAGGTAGGTCAACGATGGCGAACTGGCAATCCTCGTACTCGCAGGTTCCCTCTTTCTTTTCAACCGTGACGCCAGGCCAGTTTCCCACGTGCTGCCTTGCGCCGGTCAGATTGTTGAAGAGTGTTGTCTTGCCCACATTGGGGTTCCCCGCGAGGGCAACCACAACCTTCTCTTTCACCCTGAGTTTGCCTCCTCGACCATGATTTTGTGTGCCATCCCTCTTCCAAGTGCCAATCTAGAGCCCTTGAGCTCTATCAAGACAGGTCCCCGCTCTTGTTTCTGCACGAGCCTTACGCGAGTTCCGGGCATAAGTCCCATATCTGCGAGCCGCTTTTGTAAACCGGCTCCTCCCCTTATCTCGGTGATGTCTAAGACGCTGCCGACTGTGGCAAGGCTTAGTGGCATGCCTTTCATGTTCTTATTCCACCTCCACTGTAATGCCCGTCGCTTCGTCTTTGCGAAGGGTCAGATTATAGCCTCTGATGCTAATCTCAACTGGGTCGCCCAGAGGAGCGACCCTTACCACCTCAAGCTTCGCGCCCTTCACCAATCCCATGTCCATTAGCCGCCTACCTCCGCGAACCTTGGTGATTGTTCCTTTGTCGCCTGGCTTGAGGTCCTTCAGTGTTTTCTCCATCGTGTACTCCTTTAGAGCCTAAATGTTAGTTTTGTCTAACTTATTGCTAAACAACATGCCCAACTTTTACTTCTTGTTGCTTGGTTCTACGCAGTCCTCGTTTTTCTCTCTAGGTCTTCGCGATAGAGGTCGAGATTCTCCTGGT
>JAQURN010000177.1 GCA_028715585.1 Actinomycetota bacterium
CGTGTCGCTCCCGATGAAAACCCTGTCCCCAATTTTAGTTTTGTGTTTCTTTTCACCGTCGTAGTTACAGGTTATGGTTCCCGCCCCTACGTTCGTTCCCTCGCCGATTTCCGTGTCTCCAATATAGCTGAGATGCGGCACCTTGCTTCCTCTTCCAACGGTAGATTTCTTGATTTCCACGCAGCTTCCAACCCGGCACCCGTCTGCCACTTTTGTGCCTGAACGCATCCTGGAGAAGGGGCCCACTTCCACCCCAGCGCCCAGCTCGCATTCCTCGAGCCAGGAAAATACCACCCGGCAGGATTCTCCGATTCTCGAGTCTTTTATCACGCATCCTGGTCCGATTGAGCAACCTTTTCCTACCGCGGTTTTGCCGCTGAGGAAAACGAAGGGAAAGATGGTGGTATCGGGTCCTACAAGTATTCCGGAATCGACATAGGTGTTTTTTGGGTCCATGAGCGTAACGCCCCGCTCCATGAGGGACTCGTTTATTCTCTGCCTCATTATCTCCTCCGCAGCCGCGAGCTGTTTGCGATTGTTTATCCCCATCGCCTCCTCGAGAGCGCATTCCACGGTAACAACCCCGTGCCCCATCCCGATGGCAGCCTCGACGGCTTGGGTCAGGTAGTATTCCCCCTGCGCGTTCTCTCTCGTAAGGGCTTCCAGACACTTCTCCAGGCAGGATCGCTCGAAGACGTACATGCAGGCATTTATCTCGCGAACCTGGCGCTCGGTTCCTTTTGCGTCTGCTTCTTCCACCACCTTGAGCACTTCGCCTCGCTGACCCCGGATGACTCTACCGTAGCCGGTGGGGTCAGGAAGAGACGTTACGAGCATCGATATGCCACTCCCGCTCTTCCGCCTCACGTTTACGAGTTCCTGGAGCGTCTCTCTCTTGATGAGCGGGCTATCCCCCGGGAGCACTAGAACTTCGCTAAATTCTGGTTCAATCGCGCGGAGCGCCACCTTTACGGCATGGCCAGTACCCTCCGGCTCACCCTGATTTACGGTTCTCGCCTGCCCCGTTAGATACTCCGAAACCTGGTCTCCCTGGTGCCCCACCACGACCATAACCATTCCAGGGTTGAGCGACTTTGTCTCTTCGAGGACGTAAGAGATAATAGGCTTCCCGCAAACCTCATGGAGGACTTTTGGCGAATCGGATTTCATCCGCTTTCCCTTGCCAGCGGCGAGAATAATGACCGCGAGCTTTTTATTTTCTTCCCTTTCCATGCTAGCCTTTCCCCGCTGGAGATTGTAGCCAACCATTCGGTGCAGATCTCGAACCATTCTTTGAAAAAAGTAATTCTTCCTCATTTTACCGTATTACCCGGAGGAGGGTAACTACCCCTTAAAAGAAGCAAAACGCAATTCATGCTGGTATGATTTTGCGGAGGGAGTTTACAAGCAACCGGGTCTCGTGAGCAATAAGCGGAGAGCGAACATGGCAGGAAGAAAAATTCTTGTAGTCGAGGACGATGAAATTTTACTCGATGCCCTCAAGTATAACCTTACCAAGGAGGGCTACGGGGTAGTTACCGTTGCTGACGGCGCCCGAGCTCTGGAGGTTGCCCGAACCGAACAGCCAGATTTAATCATCCTGGACATTATGCTTCCCGGGCTGGATGGCTTTGAGGTCTGCCGTATTCTGCGCAAAGAGATGACCGTGCCTATTTTGATGCTCACCGCCAAGGTAGAGGAAATCGACAAGGTAGTTGGCTTGGAAATTGGAGCGGATGATTACATGACCAAGCCTTTCAGTTTGAGAGAGCTCCTAGCTCGACTCAAAGCCATGTTACGCCGCCAGGAGATGCTCAAAGGGAAAACAGTTTCAGAGGAGGAAGCCGCGCCCCCGACCCTGAAGGCCGACGACCTGACTATAGATTTTGCCCGCCATCAGGTTTCTCTGGGCGACCGTGTCCTCGACTTGAGCCCCAAGGAGTTCGAGCTCCTTGCCTTCCTGGCAAGAAACCGGGGGCGGGTGTTCACGCGTGACAGCCTTCTGGAGAAAATCTGGGGTTATGATTACACAGGAGATACCCGCACCGTGGACGTCCATATAAGGTGGCTGAGACGCAAGATCGAAGCCGACCCCGCTCGCCCCCAGTGGTTGCTGACAGTGCGCGGTCTGGGCTACAAGTTTAAGGAATAGGATGTTTCGCAGTATCAGGTGGCGGCTTGCCGCCGCGTTTGCACTTCTCATCTTGGTTTGTGCCGGAGGGTTCAGCTTCTATCTTTTGCATTTCCTCCGGGATAACTACCTAGGCAACTTAAAGTCACAGCTCACCAGCCAGGCACGATTAGTGGGGGATGCCGGTGAACGGTATTTCGCCACTGGGCAGGCAGAGAGCATTGACGCTCTGGCTAAAAGGTTGGGCAAGCAGATTGACGCTAGGATCACCATCATCGGCAAGAGCGGGATGGTGTTGGGCGATTCGAATGAAGACCCCCTAACGATGGAAAACCACGGCAAGCGCCCCGAGGTGGCGGAGGCCCTCTCCGCTGGATTTGGCAGCAGTATCCGCTATAGCGCCACTCTGGGCTGTGACATGATGTATGTGGCTGTGCCCGTGATGGTAAACGGAGAGGCCGCTGGAGTTTCCCGTGTATCTTTTCCGCTGGCGGAGATAAATGAATCGATAGGATATATACGCCGAACCATAATTGCCGGGACAGCAATCGCTGTCGCCGTTGTCATTTTACTGGCGATGTGGATATTGAGGTCCACCACCGTGCCAATCAAAAAACTCACCGAAATGTCTAGGAGAGTGGCGGAGGGGGAGCTCGACCAGAAAATCGAGGTAAGCTCCAGGGACGAGGTTGGCGAACTTGCGGGAGCATTCAACCAGATGGCCGCCAAGCTCAAGGAAATAGTGGGCTTGCTTACCACCGAGCGGGACATGATGGGCGCCATCCTGTCCAATATGGCCGACGGTATTTTCGTCGTTGACAGTGAAAGCAGGGTTACTGAGATAAATC
>JAQURN010000178.1 GCA_028715585.1 Actinomycetota bacterium
CCAACAGAGAGCACTTTTTCGTGCACGATTCGAGCCGGTGCACCAGTTGACTTCTCAACCTAAATCGTTGGTAAATCATTGGTAAAGAGACTCTTCTCATACTCGATTAGACTCTGGATACCGGAAAGTGAAAGGTCCAAAAGCCTATCGAGCCCCTCGCGGGTAAGAGGAGTCCCCTCGGAAGTCCCCTGAATTTCTATGATTTCCTCTTTATCGTTCGCGACCACGTTCATATCCACGTCCGCGTTTGAGTCTTCCTCAAAGCAGAGGTCGAGGCAGGCGACTCCGCCCACCATCCCCGCGCTCACGGCGGCAAGATAACCGCGTATGGGGTTAGCTTCCAGAACCCCTTCCTCTATCATGGTCTCGAAAGCATCCCTCAGCGCAACATAGGAGCCAGTGATGGCAGCGGTCCTGGTTCCCCCGTCGGCTTCCACCACATCGCAGTCAACCCTGAAAGTTGCCCCAGGGATGCGCTCGAGATCGGTAATTGCCCTTAGTGCCCTCCCTATAAGTCGCTGGACCTCCATGCTTCTTCCACGCTGGTAACCAACGACAGCCTCCCTGGGAGTTCTAACAGCGGTAGCTCTGGGGAGCATGGAGTACTCGGCTGTTATCCATCCATTCCCGCTTCCTTTAAGAAAATTGGGAACCCCCTCCTCGTAAGAAACCGCGCAGATTACCCTGGTTTTACCAACCTCGATGAGAACGGAACCCTCAGCGTAGGAAAGATACTTTCTCGTTATCTTTACCGGTCTCAATTCCTCCGGCCTTCGCCCATCCGTGCGTATCAAACAAGCACCTCCGTTCTTATAGCTTGCGTTCGCCCCGTAAAAAAACGCCCCTTATCACAGCTCAAACACTATGCCTTCCTTCGCAAGACTCACATCCCCACCGAACTTCTTCTTTGCGTCAGCCAGGGCAACCTCCTCGTCGAGGGTTGGCCATACGTGCGTCAGAAGCAGCCTCTTGGCGCCCACTTTGTTTGCTATCTCACCTGCCTCCGAGGCAGAGAGGTGTCCCCCTTCCTTCCGAGGATACTGGCTTGTGAAAGTCGCTTCGCAGATAAAAAAATCCACCCCGCGCGCAAGCTCAAAAAGCGAATCACAGACATCGGTATCTCCAGAGTAACAAACCTTCAAATCCCCAGCCTCAATCCTCATGATATAGGATTCCACCGCATGATCTCCCGGCATGGCAGTAACTGGAAACCCAGCAAAATCTTCCCGTCTGCCTGCAGCGATTTCGTGTATCTCCATGCAACTGAAAAATTTCTCCCTGGTCTGCTGTGATATAGGGCTGCCAATCACCTCCACCGCATAGGAAGGCAAAAGCACAGGCAGAGGAGGAAGAGGAGTCACCCAATACTGCCGTGCTGTGAGAAGGCCATGTATATCGACATAATGGTCGTAGTGCGCGTGACTGATGGCAACTCCATCGATTTCGTCAACCTCCACATAGCGGAGTAGGTTCGAAAGCGTGCCCGCCCCGATATCTACCACCAAACACTTTCCATCGTGCCTGAAAAGATAACCGCTGCAAGCGCGGCCAGATGCCGCATAGCCACCAGAACTTCCGAGAACCGTGATTTCCAAGCTCAAGGTGTCACCTCCTCAAAATGCAAAGGCTTCTCGAGATCCACATGGATTACATTACATATCTCTGGTCCAAAGAACATGTTCCCGAGTTGCCTCGACCTTTCCGAATCGCCGGTAGCAAGGAAGGTCAATCTCCCCTCTCTTTCAGAAGAAGCCCGCCATCCAAGGAGTTCTAGCAAGTCCTTGGCTACTGCTGCAACCTCATCGGCACTGCTTACCAACTCTACCCCTGGTCCGACAATCTCCTCGATGAGGTCCTCTAACAAGGGATAGTGGGTGCACCCAAGGATGAGTGTGTCCATCCCCCAATTTACTATGGGCTCCAGGTAACCCTTGGCTATCTCGTATATCTGGCTTCCGTGCATTTCTTTCTGCTCGACAAACTCAACGAACTCGGGGCATGCTTGGGAATAAACCTGGACATTCGGATTTCTAAATTTGAGTTCCCTTTCATAGACGCCGCTGGAGATTGTCCCTTCTGTCCCAATCACGCCAATTCGCCCGTTCGCAGTCTTCCGAAGCGCAGCCTTTGCCCCTGGGACTATCACTCCTACCACGGGAATTTCATACTTCTCTTGGAGGGCGGGGAGCGCACACGCAGTCGCTGTGTTGCATGCCACAACAATCATCTTGACGTCAAAACCCAGGAGATAGCCCGCTATCTCGTCCGCAAACCTCCTGACCTCCTCGGGCTTGCGAGGTCCATAAGGACCGCGAGCATCATCTCCCAGATAGATTATCTGCTCGGACGGCATCCTTTCCACAACCGCCTTGACTACGGTCAAGCCTCCAACCCCGCTATCAAATACCCCGATTGGTTTTTCGCTCATCACCATACAGCCAAAACCTCCACTTGCATACTGATGTAGGCTCACATTTTCGCATATTACCGTAACTACCTCCAACCCAAAGGCAAAGTAAAACAAGGCTTTAGGCAATTGTAGGTAAACTCATGGAGACAAAGGTTGTTGGCTCTTTCAAAAAATGGAGGGCTCGAGCCGGGTTTCTCGAGAAACACTTTGCACTCAACTATAGCGCCTAGCTAGCCCCAAAAGGTTTCGCGTTCCCACCACCGCAGTTCGAGACTCTCCCCACAGTAAGGACACTCTTTCTCCAGCGGGGAAACTTGCTTTCCACACCCAGGGCAGATTTTATCTTCCAGCTTATGAACACGCCTCTGCGGCTTTTCCTTGCCTCTCTCACCCGGAAGCGGCACAGCCAGAGGAATGAGCGCAAATGGACCAAGCACAATCCCCAAGCCAAGATAAATATATTCATCCCTTCCCTTGCTCTTGGCCATCTCTTTTGCGATAACTCCAAGGCAAAGGAGCGAAACTGCTATTGCGAACCAGGTGATATACATGGCTTGCACTTCTCG
>JAQURN010000179.1 GCA_028715585.1 Actinomycetota bacterium
CATTGCCTCGTGCTCCTCGGGGTCAAATGGCTCGCCCTGGGGATTGATGATTTCAAGCCCCTCTTTCTCCAAAACATCCAGAAATTGCCCGTAAATCATCTTCACGCCATCGAGCAAAGCCGAATCCGTGTTCTTTCTCTTATCATCTGCATTCAGCATCGCCCTCTCCAAGTTGTCCAGCACTGGAAGTAACTTCTTAACCAGCCCGGCCTCGGCGGTTTCCACAATACGGGTTTGTTCTCTAATCATGCGCTTTCGGTAATTCTCAAAATCAGCCTTTAGCCGAAGAAACGCATCCATGAGCTTCTCATTCTCTCTTTTAAGTTCCTCCTCCCTTTCGCTCAAAGCTTTGGACTTGGCACTTTCCTCGGGAGTAGGCATTTCCTCGATTTCAGCCTGGTTTCCATTTTTCGACTCAGTGTGCGAACGAGCGGCATGAATGTTCTCTTTGCCCACCTCGCTCCTGCCACTGGTGGAACCCGAACTCTTGGTTTTACTTCTTTGCTGAGTTTTTTCCTGCTTCTCCACGTCACTCATACTTCACACCGCCAAATATACAAGTCGAAATCCTTTTCGCTTCATTCATCACGCAAGGCATGCGGCGGGATGGAATCCCGCCGCGCCTTTTCTCTCACAACAATCACAGAACAAACTATTTCTTACTTTTTCTTCCCTTTCTCCTCAACCTTAACAGGGATACTCTTAGCCTTCTTTGGAGCCGTCTTGGGAACGTTTATCGTCAGGACACCTTTGTCATACGCTGCTTTTACCTTTTCCGCGTCAACTTCCCCTGGCAGCCTTATGGCTCGCTCGAAGAAACCCGAAGCGCGTTCGACTCTGTAGTAATTCTCCTCCTTGACTTCCTTTTCTGCCTTTTTGCTGCCTCTCAAGGTGAGAATTCCACCCTCGACAGACACTTCGATGTCCTTCGGGTCAACACCAGGAAGCTCGGCTTCGATCACCAAGCTGTCATCGGTCTCGTAAATGTCGCACGCCGGTGCCCACCTGGCAATTCCCGCAAGTGTCTCCTCGCCCCTCAATGGCTCCATCCAGCCTCTCCAAAGCTTGTTCAAGTCTTCCTGGAGCCCCAGAAACGCGTCCAGCGGCTCCCACCTCATGATAGATGCCATCGAACATCACCTCCTTTTATCCAAGATGGCAAAATGCCTCCTTTAAGATTGTCCTTGTTCGTCATCCATTACTTCGTAATCCGCGTCAACCACTTCTTCCTGCCCTTCTCCTGAGCTAGTCCCACCGCCTCCCTGCGATGCGCCACCCGCAGCCGCGGCTTGCGCATATACGGCCTCGGCAAGCTTGTGAGAAGCTTGAACCAAGCTGTCCATGCAGGACTTAATCTTCTCCACGTCACTGCCAGCGAGAGCGTCCTTCAACTCCTTCACCGCAGCTTCTATCTTCTGCCTCTCCGAAGGCTCCACTTTGTCGCCAAGGTCACGGAGGGACTTCTCCGTGGTATAGACAAGCTCATCAGCCCTGTTGCGAGTTTCCACCTCTTCCTTCCGCTTCCTATCTTCCTCGGCGTGTAGCTCCGCGTCTCTCCTCATTTTTTCAATCTCATCCTCGGCGAGACCGCTGGAAGCTTCTATTCTTATCTTCTGCTCATTGCCAGTCGCCTTGTCCTTCGCGGAGACATTCAGAATGCCATTCGCGTCTATGTCGAAGGTCACTTCTATCTGAGGAACCCCCCTTGGGGCGGGTGGAATCCCAACAAGGTGGAATTTACCCAGGCTCTTGTTGTCGGCAGCCATGGGGCGCTCACCCTGAAGCACATGGACTTCAACACTTGTCTGACCGTCAGCTGCGGTGGTGAAAATTTCGCTTTTCCGCGTGGGAATTGTCGTGTTCCGCTCAATCAACTTGGTGAAAACGCCGCCCAGGGTTTCAATCCCCAGCGAAAGGGGCGTAACATCGAGAAGTACTACATCTTTCACTTCGCCCTTGAGAACGCCAGCTTGGATTGCCGCTCCAATAGCCACCACCTCGTCTGGATTGACTCCCTTGTGTGGCTCCTTGCCGGTCAATTTTCTTACCAAATCTTGTATCGCGGGCATCCTAGTCGCGCCGCCCACAAGTATCACATGCTCGATATCTTTGGGTTCCATCTTGGCTGCCTGCATCGCGTCGGTAAATGGCCCAACACATTTGTCAACAAGGTCGGCTGTCATCTTGTTGAACTCAGCCCTGGTAAGCGTCATATCCAGATGCTGTGGACCCTCTTGCGTCGCGGTTATGAAAGGTAGATTTATGTTTGTGGTGGTAGTAGTCGAAAGTTCGATTTTCGCCTTTTCGGCAGCCTCCTTCAATCTCTGCAGAGCCATCTTGTCCTTGCGAAGGTCTATCCCAGTCTTCGCCTTAAAATCGTCAGCCATCCAGTCAATGATTCTCTGGTCCCAGTCATCGCCGCCGAGGTGGGTGTTGCCGCTTGTTGATTTTACCTCGAAAACTCCTCCTCCTATCTCGAGAAGACTCACGTCAAACGTGCCACCACCCAAATCGAACACAAGGATTGTCTGTTCCTCCTCCTTGTCGAGACCATAGGCAAGCGAAGCCGCCGTGGGCTCGTTTATAATTCTCAAAACTTCAAGCCCAGCAATCTCCCCAGCCTCTTTGGTAGCCTTGCGCTGGCTATCATCGAAATAAGCGGGTACAGTGATTACCGCCTGATTTACTTTCTCTCCGAGATAGTCCTCCGCGTCCGTTTTGAGCTTCTGGAGAATCATCGCGGAAATTTCCTGGGGAGTGTATTCCTTATCGTCTATCTTGATTCTTTCATTGGTTCCCATTTTCCGCTTTATTGACGCAATAGTCCTCTCCGGGTTGGTACTTGCCTGCCTCTTCGCTACCTGGCCAACCAGTCGCTCCCCTGCCTTGGTAATGGCAACAACAGATGGGGTCGTCCTTCCGCCCTCGACGTTTGGAATTATCGTGGGCTCTC
>JAQURN010000180.1 GCA_028715585.1 Actinomycetota bacterium
AGTTGAAGGAAGGACGCGATGTATCTTGCTTTGAAGCTCATCACTCAAGAGGGGAACCTCAAGCCCAGCTCTGGCGCAGGAATCCGCCATGCTGGCTCCTGGGCCGCCGGAGTTTGTGAGAACGCATATTTTTCTTCCCTTTGCGGGGGGAAGGAGCGCGAGAGCCCATGCCAGGTCTAAGAGCTCCTCGAAGTTATCCGTTCTTATTATCCCCGTCTGCTTAAAGACTCCCTCATAGACGGAATCTTTACCGGCGAGAGCGCCAGTGTGAGACAAGCCGGCCCTAGCCCCCGCGGGCGTGCCCCCCACGTAGAGCGCGACTACTGGCTTTCTCTCCGAGGCATAGCGAGCGGCTCGAATGAACTTTTCCCCGTTGCTTATTCCTTCGATGTAGAGAGCGATGGACTTGGTAGTTGGCTCGTCGGCGAAATAGTAGAGAAAGTCACTCATATCCGTAATCGCGGAGTTTCCCACACTTACGGTATGACTCAAGTTTGCGCCCAAATCTTTCAGGTAATCGTAAACCTGACAGGAGTAAGTTCCACTTTGACTTATTATCGTTATGCCCCCTGATTTTCCTGGGTTGTGGAAGTACGTAGTGTTGAGACCGATGTTGAAATTGGTTATCCCGATGCAATTTGGGCCGATTAAAGTGATGTCATATTTTCTCGCGATTTGGACGAGTTCTCGCTCGAGGTTCACACCCGACTCCCCAATCTCACGAAAGCCTCCCGAGACTACTATCACTGCCTTGACGCCGGCACGTCCGCATTCCTCGAGAATTCCCAGGACGATTTTTGTTGGCAACACCATGACGGTAAGGTCAGGAATTTCTGGGAGTTCTGATATGGTTTTGTAAGCTGGGCGCCCTAGGACTTTTTCTTCCTTTGGGTGGATTGGGTAGATTTTCCCCTGGTAGCCTTGCGCCATCAATGTAGCGAGTTGGGCAGTTCCCATGGTCATAGGGTTGTTCGAGGCGCCGTAGAACGCTACCGAGCGCGGGTTGAAGACACGGGAGAGGGAAGTTGCTTGAGTCAAGTTTTCACGTTCCCTTCCCTGCCTGAGGTGGCTACCTCTTCCACTGTTTTCGGTGCTTCAAGGAGAACTTGCTCTATCACTTCATCTACCGTTTTAACGAACGAGAATTCGAGTTCCTGTTTTACGAAATCGGGAATTTCCTCCAAGTCTTTTTTGTTTTCCTCTGGGAGTATGACCTTCTTTACGCCTGCTCGGTGAGCGGCGAGGATTTTTTGTTTTACTCCACCTATTGGGAGGACTTTGCCACGCAGGGTGATTTCCCCCGTCATTCCCACGTCCTTGCGCACTGGGCGATTGGAAGCCTCCGATATTATCGCGGTCGCTAAGGTTACACCTGCCGATGGTCCATCCTTTGGAATAGCGCCCGCCGGGACATGGACGTGGATGTCGTGCGTCTCGAAGTAATCCTTTTCTATCCCAAATTTTTGAGCATGTGCTCTTGCATATGTAAGGGCTGCCCGCGCTGATTCCTGCATCACGTCGCCTAGCATGCCAGTGAGGCTCAGGTTTCCCTTTCCTGGATAGGATTCTGCCTCCACGAAGATTATGTCTCCGCCATATTCGTTCCAAGCGAGCCCGGTTGCGACGCCGACTTCGTTTTCTTCCTCTATGACCTCCATTACAAATTGAGGTGGCCCAAGCATTTCGCCCAGGTTATCAGCTTTCACCTCGAATGGTCCCTTTTCTCCCTCCGCGACTCTCCTCGCGACCTTCCGAAGCACCGCGGCTATGTTTCGCTCCAGACTTCTCACACCGGCTTCGCGGGTGTAGTGCCTGATGATTTTTTTTATTGCCTCTTCATCGATTTTTACAGTGCTTTTGCTGAGTCCGTGCTCCTCGAGTTGCCTGGGAATAAGAAACAGTTTCGCTATCTTGACCTTTTCCTGTTCCGTATATCCTGGCAGCTCTATGACCTCCATTCTGTCGAGGAGAGCGGGGGGAATCGTGTGAAGTACGTTCGCGGTGGTTATGAACATCACTTTTGATAGATCGAACGCTACGTCCAGGTAGTGGTCGGTAAATGTCTTGTTCTGCTCGGGGTCTAAAACCTCCAGCAGCGCTGCTGCCGGGTCGCCGCGAAAATCCGCTCCCAGTTTGTCGATTTCATCGAGCATGAAAACTGGATTGTTGGTTTCGGCTTTTCTTATCCCCTGAATGATTCTTCCAGGCAAAGCTCCTACATAAGTTCTTCTGTGCCCTCTTATCTCAGCTTCGTCTCTCACTCCGCCCAGGGATATGCGGTGGAAAGTTCTTCCCAACGCCCTGGCGATTGACTGTCCGAGGGAGGTCTTTCCCACTCCTGGTGGACCTACGAAGCAGAGGATAGGGCCTTTGGTATCCCTCTTTATGTTGCGCACGGAGAGATATTCTAGGATTCTCTCCTTCACTTTCTCGAGGTCGTAGTGGTCCTCATCGAGTATCTTTGCGGCCCGCTTGACGTCGAGGTTATCCTCGGTGGATTTGTTCCAGGGGAGGTTAACCATCCAGTCCAGATAAGTGCGGGATACGGTGTATTCGGCCGCCGCCGGGGGCATGCTTGCCAGCCTCTCCAGTTCACGTTCCGCTTCCTTGCGGGCTTCCTCTGGCATTCCAGATTTCTCGATGGCTTCGCGCAGCTCGTTGATTTCAGTTCCTCTCTCGTCAAGCTCGCCCAGTTCTTTCTGGATTGCTTTCAGCTGTTCTCGCAGGAAGAACTCCCTCTGTCCCTTCGATAGCTCGGATTCCACCTGGCTCTGAATTTTGCTTCCAACTTCTAGAACCTCGATTTCCCTGTTCAGGAACAGGGTTATTTTTTTCAATCTTTCTTTGGTGCTAAGCTCCTCTAGAATTTCGTGTCGCTGTTTGGTTTCCAGATTTTTGTTGGCGGCGGGGAAATCCGCGAGCTTGTTTGGGCTTTCCTCGTCT
>JAQURN010000181.1 GCA_028715585.1 Actinomycetota bacterium
TATTGTCACCACCCTGGAAATGGAAGTCCCGGAATTGGTTATGAAACACTTAGTGCCGTTTATGACCCATTCATCTCCATCGAGAACGGCGGTGGTCTTTGTCGCCGCGGCGTCGCTTCCAGCCTCGGGCTCGGTAAGCCCAAACGCCCCGAGCGCCTCTCCCTTAGCAAGTGGCACAAGCCACTTTTCCTTTTGCTCCTGGGTTCCAGAAAAATAAATCGGCATGGAACCAAGGGAAGTGTGGGCTTCCATGGTTATTCCAAGCGAGGCATCAGCCCTGGATATCTCCTCAAGAGCAAGGGCGAAAGAGACGAGGTCTGCTCCCGCACCCCCATACTCCTCGGGGAATGGAATGCCCATGAAGCCAAGCTCGCCCATTTTCTTCACAATCTCGTAAGGGAATTCTCCCCTCTCGTCGAGCTCCGCCGCGCGCGGCATGATTTCCTCTCTGGCAAACTCCCTTGCCGTTTGTTGAATCAGCGCTTGTTCCTCCGTCAAGTCAAAATTCATTCTTTCCTCCAAATTCGAAAATAGCGGGATCTCGAGGAACCCACCTGGATACCCCTGGTCAGAAACACCAGTGCCCCGGCGAGACGTTAGAAAGCTATCACAGCTTCTTTCAATCTTCAATTGAATCCTCAGGCGTCGCTTATGATATTATCCACCAAAGTTCGATTGGAGAAATCATGAAATGCGCGCGGTGCGGAAGCGAAATAGCAAATGGCTCCAGCAGATGTCCCTCCTGTGGCTTGAGAGTGAGGACGCGCCCTCCCTCCAGCGTCCTTTCGGGAGAGGTCCCCTCAAGTCAGGAAGTAAATCATCCTCCATCAAACCCTCAAGACCGTCCACCAATAGATAAGGCAGCAATGCCAGAAACTCAACCCGGCGACGAAGAACATCCCACCCTGCAAGAGAAGCTATATCGAGCCCCTGGAGACGCTTATGCTTACCCCGATGAAGAAATCCCAGAAGCTCGGCCGGAATATCCCCTCCCCGAAGGCGAGCCGGAGAAGGGGGTTTTCAAAAGCAAAACCTCAAAGGTGGTTGCCATTTCCGTGGCGGCATTGCTACTCGTGGTGGGCGGAGCCGCCTTCGCTTACTTCAAATACCTCACCCCAAAAAGTACCGCGGAAACAGCGGCTTCGATTATTACCTCCTACGCAAACGCCCTCGGAAAGGGCGATGCGGAGAAAGTGAAAGCCCTACACGCCCCTGGAATGGAACCCCAAGCAGGCGAAGTAGAAATTGCCTGCGGGGCAATGAAGATGCTGGGGATTACCTATTCATTCGATGAAATGGTTGTCGATATAACGAATGAAAAATCCGACGAAATGGAAGTGGAAATAGTAGATTATACACTTACCATGGCTGGCAAGGGATTCAAGGAAACCGGCAAGCTAAACGACTTCCCCCCAAATTCTTCTCCTCCGGCTGACAAGCCAAAGGTAAAACTCAAGAAGATAAACGGCAAGTGGCTCATAAATCAGAAAGAAATAGCCAATTGCTTCCCTCAACCAAGCCCCGATCCCTCTCCGCCAGCACCAAGTGGTACGTGAGGGTGATAGATGCCGGCAGGATGCCGGTCAATCGAGCCTCGAGAGCGGAGCGTAGCTCAAAAGAAGCCTCTTGGTTCCAGCCTTTTTGAACTGGACGAGAGCCTCGAAGTCTCCTTCCTTTTCCACCAGCTCCAAAACCCTCCCTTTTCCCCACCTTGGGTGTATGACCAACTCCCCTTTCCCCAGGCTCATTGGTTCATAAGTTTCTAACTCTATAGCTTCGCGGTTAATTTCCTCTAGAAAGCCATCCGGAATTTCCATCAGAAACCTGGAGGGGGGATTCACGGAAAACCTTCCCCACAGACTTCTCTCTTCCGCGTTGAGAAGATAAAGGAGTTCGCGAGCCCTAGTCATCCCCACGTAGCAGAGTCTTCTTTCCTCCTCCAAATCGGATTCGTCTTCCATCGAGCGCACGTGGGGAAATATTCCCTCCTCCATGGCGACGATGAATACAACTTTGAATTCCAATCCTTTTGCGTTGTGAAGAGTCATGAGAGAGACATATCCACCTCTGCTATCAAATTCATCAGTGTCTCCGACCAGGGATACCGCTTGTAGGAAATCATCGAGGGTAATCTCTTTATATTCTTCTTTGAAATCGGAAACTACACCCTCGAGCTCTTTCAGGTTTTCAATTCGGCTTTCCGCCTCCAGGGTTCGTTGTGACTTCAGGTCTTCCATGTAGCCGGTTTGCTCCCACGTTTCTTTTAAGATCTCATCGACCCCGTGCGCTTCCGCAAATTCCCTCAAGTGGGAAATTAGGGAAAGAAATTGTCTAATGCTCTCCTTCGCCCGTGGGGTAATGCCCTCGATATCATCGAATTTCCTTAGCGCGGATGGGAAGGTAAGCCCCCTCATGTGTCCGTATTCGGTTACGCGCCCAAGCGTAAGCTTCCCTATCCCCCTCGTAGGCACGTTCAAAACCCTCCTCAGCGCTACTTCGTCATCCGGGTTAGCTATCAATCTCAAGTAAGCAACGATATCCTTAATCTCTTTCCTCTCGTAAAACCTCACTCCCCCGAAGATTTTGTAAGGTATCTCGGAATGGATGAATTTCTCCTCTATCACTCTAGATTGCGCATGCGTCCTATAAAAAACCGCCATATCATGATAGGAAAAACCCTCTTCGGCTATGAGCATCTTTATCTCGTTTGCGATGAAGGAAGCTTCGTCATGCCCATCGAGGGCAAGGTAATGGCGTACCTTTTCTCCCGGGGAATGTTCGGTCCACAGCGTCTTCTCCTTTCTGCCGCGATTGTTTTTTATCACCTCTGTCGCGCTAGCGATGATATTCCCGCTTGATCGGTAATTCTGCTCCAGCTTTACCACCCGCGCATCGGGATAATCTTTTTCAAACTCGAGTA
>JAQURN010000182.1 GCA_028715585.1 Actinomycetota bacterium
AGGAGCAATCTTGCCTGTGCCCAAACCCCTCAAGCATTCCTGGTAACCGCGCTAAGGGAGGGGCAGCGGCAAGCTCTTCTGGATGGATTTATAGGAACAGACGACGCGTCTCTAATTGAGCGAATCGGGGGGAGAATCCTCACGGTGCCTGGAAGTCGGGAGAACCTGAAGGTGACTTTCAAAGAAGATATCGCCGTAGCCGAAGCCCTGCTGTCCAAAAGGGGCCGGCCTTGAAAGTCGGACTCGGCTTCGATGCTCACAAGTTCGCCCCTGGAAGAAGGTTAGTCATCGGGGGGGAAGAAATACCATTCCATCTTGGGCTCTCCGGCCACTCCGATGCGGACGTCCTTGTGCACGCGTTGATGGACGCTCTCCTGGGTGCTATTGGGGAAGGTGACATCGGAAAACTTTTCCCCCCGACAGACGACTCCTATAAGGACATCTCGAGCATGAATCTCCTTGCTAGAGTTCACTCGCTCGTAAAGGAAAAAAACTTCAGGGTTACCAATGCTGATCTTGTGCTAATCTGCGAAGAGCCAAAAATCGAAAGCTATCGCGAGGGAATAAGGCAACGCCTTGCCTCTGCCCTGGAATGTGAGAAGGAGGACGTGTCGCTGAAGGCTACCACAACTGAAGGGCTGGGATTCACTGGAGAGAAAGCAGGGGCAGCCGCACTGGCAGTGGTGCTGCTCGACGAGAGGAAATAAATAGCAGAATGAGCGAGAAACCTAGGAAAAAACCGCTAATCCTAAAGAAGACTCCTATCAAGAAACAAAACCCCCGCCAGAGATCGAGAAACTTCGAGGAAGTTGTTCTTGGATACACCGAGCAAGAGGCAATCGAGGAAGCAAAACGCTGTCTGGGCTGCCGCAAAAAACCCTGTATCGCTGGTTGCCCGGTAGGAATTGACATCCCCGCTTTCGTTTCCGCGCTAGCGGATGGGAAACCAGACCTCGCCCTCAGCATAATCAAAGAGCAAAATATTCTCCCCGGCGTGTGCGGACGGGTTTGCCCCCAGGAAGACCAGTGCGAGGCAGAGTGCACTCTTGGGAAAAAAGGAGATCCGCTCGCGATAGGAAAGCTCGAAAGATTCCTCGCCGACAGGGAAGCCTCTTGGGGAAATCCAGAAATCCCTCGGCTGGCGGAAAAGACCGAGCTGTGGGCAGGAGTAGTCGGCTCTGGTCCAGCGGGAATTACCGTCGCGAGTGAGCTCGCAAAGATGGGGTACCGAGTGACCATCTACGAGGGGCTGCATGCCCCGG
The DNA here is from genome assembly GCA_028715585.1 of Actinomycetota bacterium. Classification (GTDB taxonomy): domain Bacteria; phylum Actinomycetota; class Geothermincolia; order Fen-727; family JAQURN01; genus JAQURN01. The sequence continues at coordinate 1,263 of JAQURN010000182.1, forward strand.
GGGGCGTTCTCACTTACGGTATTCCCGAATTCAGGCTTCCCAACCAGGTTGTCAAAAGAGAAATCGACTTGCTGGAAGCCATGGGCGTGGAGATAATGCTCAACTTCGTGGTGGGGAAAACCGCTTCTCTGACAGAGCTTCTCTCCCGGCACCACTCCGTTTTCCTGGGGCTTGGAGCCGGCTTACCGCTTTTCCTTGGAATCCCCGGCGAGAACCTCAATGGTGTTTACTCGGCGAACGAGTTTCTGGTCAGGAACAACCTCATGTTCGCCAGGAAATTCCCAGAGTATGACACCCCTATAAAGAAAAGAGAAAAGGTAATCGTAGTCGGGGGCGGCAACGTGGCGATGGATTCGGCGAGAACAGCCCTCCGACTGGGCGCGAAAGAAGTAACGGTAGTTTACCGAAGGAGCAGGGCAGAGATGCCTGCAAGAATCGAGGAAACAGAGCACGCCGAAGAGGAGGGAATAGATTTCCTCTTTCTCACAAATCCGGTTGAGGCAAAGGGAGAAGACGGGTGGCTGAAGAGCGTTGTCTGCCAGAAGATGGAACTCGGAGAGCCCGATGAATCCGGCAGGAGGAGGCCCGTTCCTATCGAGGGTGCATACACAACTATCGAAGCGGAAATCTTGATTGCGGCAATAGGAGCGGGTCCAAACCCACTGCTCATAAAGACCGCCCCCCAACTAAAGTTGACCAAGAGGGGCTACATTGAGGTGAACCCCAAAAGCCTCGAGACAAGCATCCCGGGGCTTTATGCTGGAGGAGATATAATTACTGGAGCCGCTACCGTCATCGACGCGATGGGCGCTGGCAAGGTCGCCGCGGCGGCAATGAATGCTTACATGCTGCAAAATACAGAAGTCACACACTAATGTTCATGCCCACATTCCGGGCAATATTCGCCCTCTTCGTGTTCGTGCTTGTGCATTTCCTCTGCTTCGCTTACAGGGGTGAGCTCGGGTATCTCTTTTCTGCCGGCAAGGGTGTCATCCACGAGCGAAAGAAAGTTTTCGAGCACTTGCATTTCTTCTGGGTCAGAAGTTAGGTTTATCGCCCTCACGACGTGATACCTAGCTTTTTTGGGGTTCTTTTTGAAGAAGTAGTATATGGAAGCCAAGTTCTCGTGTAGTTCTGGTGAATTAGGATTGTGCTTCAATCCTTCGATGGCAAGGTTAAAGCCTTCGTCTGCCAGCCCAAAACGACAAAGCATCCAGCTCGCGAAGTAGAAGGGCATGACGAAACGTTTATCAAGCCTAGTTATCATCCAGTAGTAAGGGTAAAGGGCAACTTCTTTATACACGTTTGCCCCGTAGTATTCGTGATAAACAGTATCCCCCTTGTTCCATAGATACGCGGCAAGAAACTGTCTCACTCCTCCGAAAATATCCGCAAACGAGCTCGCCCCCTCTACAGCAGGGACGTCACGCCAGCCGGCTCGACTGATTTCTCCCCTGTCGATGGAAACTTGGATTCCCGTTGAAACAGCAAGGCATAAAACAATCACGGCTATGAGAATCGTTTTTGTTCTGCGCTTATAAAAATTTTTCACTCATAGCCCCCAAAGCCAGCAAAAACCTTCTTAAAGGTCTTTCTTTCTAAACGCCAGGTACCCGATTACCAAAAGCACGACAACAAACACTATGGCGTATCC
>JAQURN010000183.1 GCA_028715585.1 Actinomycetota bacterium
AGTCCCTGGTCTCCTTGATTAACAGGGCGATGTCGTTCAAAGCCTTCTCCCAGCTTACCTCCTTCCAGTTACTCGATCCCGAGTCTCGGAAGCGAACCTTGCTGAGACGCCTGTTGGTCGAGGCGACTTCGTAAAGCGAGCTGCCCTTTGAACAGAGCGAGCCACGGTTGATAGGGCTCTCAGGGAGACCTTCGACATTGGCCACCTTTCCATCGATAACGCTCACAATAGCTGAGCACCCCACTCCGCAGTAGGGGCAAACGGTGGTGGTTTCGGTGGCAGTGCGGATTCTCAGATCGCCCGCGACAGAGAGGGTGGGCATCTTGAAACCCAGCCTGGAAAGAGCGACTCCGCCGAGTCCAGCACCGGATAGCTTCAGGAAACCTCTGCGTGAAAGTTCCATAGAAATCCTCCCCACTTTCCTAGTTCCTGCGTCCAGACTTCACATCTTCTTGAAAACCAAAGTCACGAAGGGCTTTGGTTGGGTGGTATAAGGTTTTCAAAAAGATTCACTATAGCTCTGAAATTGTATAGGCATTTTCGCTTCAAGTCAAAACACAAAAACGCAGCCGCGAAAGTTCAAAATGGATGCTATGAGAATACGGTGCTTGAAACTCGCTTGTATCCTTTGTCTTGAGCCAGTTGGTCCAGGTGGGACGTGGCAAAATCCTCCAGTGGAACTAGGATTTCTCCAGGCCTTGGGGTCAGGTCGCTTACCTTCAAGTAGCTTAAACAGTTGTCACAGACATAGACCCGTCTCGATCTATCCTCTTCCATAAAATAGTATCTCAAGCTTTTTTGATCTCGGGTTCCACAGAAAAGACAAATCATGCGGGGTGTTCCCCATCTGGTGCCACACAGGGAACACTCCAGCACCCGCAGGCCGTCTTCCGTCCGCAGGAAAGCCATGACGGGTCGACTTCCGCAAATGGGGCAAAAACCGGAGGGAACCTGGCCCAGAGGAGCTTTTTTTCGCAAGCCGATGGATTTTTTCCAATAGAAAGGAGCAAGCATCGTGTGAGCCAAGAGACTGGCAAGCGCCGGCTCCAGGTCTGCCTCCCTTGCTATCTGCGCCATGTTTCCCTCATTTTTTTGGATGAACGATTGGGCAAATCGCTCGAGCCATTTTTTATCTGTTGTCTTTTTGCTTATCGAGCGGGCTAAACCATTGGGAGGGCTTGGGCTCTTGAGCTCGATTACTTCGGAGATGTCTTTTGCGATATCCCGTAACATTCCCAGATCGAGTTTTATATCCCCTGATTCTATCAAGGGTTGCCTGGATTCCATACGACGGTTTATCTCTTCAGAGGGAAGATTTGGCATCTGCGCGGGAATTCTAGCGGCATACCTCTTCTGAATTCCAAAAACATCCCGGTAAAATGTCATGATTGCCTTGAGTTCAGGCTGCCTCGAGCAATACTCTTTTATTTCTTGAGAGATTGCGCCCTTGGTTATCTTTGCCTGTTTGATATCAAACTGGTCTATTGCCAAATCTTCCGCGCACTCCTCGGGTGTGAAAATTGCTGCTTCCGCCAAGCTTGGTTTGTAATCAAATCGAGTTAAGAGAAGAACTCTGGTGAGGAAGTGTATACCGGAATCGATATCGGGTCAAAGGGGCACCCAGGTGTGGCAGGGCTCAGCTATGGAAAGGCGCGCCAGCTACCCCTCTCGGGCGCTGCTTTTTGTTCTTGGTTCCAGTAAAATTTTAGTCGGTGGCAAGACAAGCAGGGGGCTTTTCCCTGAAATGGAACGGAGCCGTAGGCGAAGTGGAATTCCAGGGATCGTGGCTGTAGAAGTTTCGAAAAAAAGGGGAAACCTCCTAGAATCTCTTTGGTTCACAAGTTTCGTAAAAAACACTGAGAGGAAGGAGGTTCCCAATGGAAAGCATAGCGCAAATGGCCGCCCGCATCACAAGAGAACATGGATGATTTTTCATCTTTTGAGGATGAGGTTCACGAGGTATCCCTGGAAACCCAGGGACCTTTCCGTTTTGCCGCGGAGACTATATCAGTGTCCAGAAATGTGAGAATGCACACCTTTGACAGATTCCAGCTCTGCCGTTTCCATCTTGCAAGGGCTCTAAGGACCGTGCTGGGTACAGATAAGGAAAAAGTGAAAATAGCGTAGGGGAGTGCCTGTAAGGGCGATGGAGAAAAACTCGACCAACTGCTAGAAGCAGAGGAGGAGTTCGCTGATTTAAGTGAGAAAGAAAAGAATCCGCGAGACGAGGAGATACATTGCCAAGGGTAGAGATGGTCTTGCCGACTGGAGACTTGGAGCGGACAGGATGGCAAAGGTAATATAGCTCAAGGGATTGGGTGTCGGTTCTCCGAGGGCTATCTCATTTGCCAAAGGTGGTGTAGAGATTTGGAGGTTTCTTACCGACTAAATTGTGACTGCTACTGGTTTGCGTTCACAGTGGAAGAGGGAGGTGACAATATATTAAGATTAAACACGAACTGTTTATTCTTCTGATAAAAGAGAGAGTAGTTTTTGGAGGGCATCATCTTGAAGACCCGATTTTTGCCTCCAATGAAAGGAACGAGGAAATTGACTAGGTACGGAGTTGCCTCAGGTCGAGTGATGGTCAGGGAGGCGTCTCTCCTCGATTGGCAGACGATTGAGAGGCTAATCGGCTCCGATTTTAGCGAATGCATGAATATCCTTTCAGACACGGTTTATGGGCCGTATCTTGCTGGAGCCAAAGGGTCTGAAGACATAGACTCAAGGCTCATCGAATTTCTTAAGGCTCAGTACAACTTCGTGGATGAAGTTTCTCCAGGGAGCTTTATAGGGCTCTTTTTCCGTATAAAGTATGATTTTCATAATCTCAAGGGGGCTTTCAAAGAAAAGAACTCCAACCGCCCCGGGGCTCAGGTCTTTCTCGACCTTGGCACC
>JAQURN010000184.1 GCA_028715585.1 Actinomycetota bacterium
GGGATGAGCCTGAGGCTTTCTTCCCGATTGCTCGCACTGGCGTAACGGCAAGGGAACATTGCAACCTACATGGGCTCTGGAAAAGCGAATAAGCTTTTCGCGCACTTTTCATAACTAGAGGGGAGGTGGGTTTATGGAAAAAGGCGCTTCTTTCGAGCCTGTAAAGATAGCGGACGACATCTTCTGGGTAGGAGCCATAGACTGGAAGATTAGGGATTTTCATGGCTACACGCTCAGAAGGGGAACCACCTACAATGCTTATTTGGTGATGGGTAGCGACCCAATCCTGGTTGATACCGTCAAGGCTCCATTCAAGGATGAGCTTCTCGAGCGGGTCTCAAAAGTGGTGAATCCGAAGGACATCCGTTACATAATCTCCAATCATTCCGAGATGGACCACAGCGGCTCTTTGCCCCAGGTTGCTGGCGAAATCCAGCCGGAGAAGGTCTTCGCTTCCGCCATGGGGCTGAAGGCTTTGTCCAAGCACTTTGGGATGGATGGCGAGATAACGGCGGTTGGGGATGGCGAGAGCATCGAACTCGGAGGCATCAACTTTACCTTCCTTGAGACGAGGATGCTTCATTGGCCTGACAGCATGATAACCTACATTCCCTCCAAGAAGTTTTTGTTCTCGCAGGACGGGTTCGGCATGCACCTTGCGAGCTCAGAGCGTTTTGCCGATGAAATACCCGAGGGCATAATCCTGGAGGAGGCGGGGAGGTATTTCGCCAACATACTCCTGCCTTATAGCAAAATCGTGAAAAAGCTCCTTTCGAGGGTGGGGGAGCTCGGGCTTGATATCGAGACGATTGCGCCCGACCATGGTCCTATCTGGAGGAAAGACGTCTCGAGGATAATCGACCTCTATGCCAGGTGGGCAGAGCAAAAGCCAACGAAGAAAGCGCTCATCGTCTATGACACGATGTGGGGCAGCACAGAAAAGATGGCAAGGGCGATAGAGGCTGGACTCGGGGAAGCTGGAGCCGAACCGATGTTGATACCAATCAGGGCTTCTCACCGAAGCGATATTGTCGCCGAGTTGCTGGACGCAGGAGCGCTGGTCGTGGGGACGCCCACTTTGAACAATGGCGTGTTTCCACCCGTCTCCGATGTGTTGACTTATATGAAAGGCTTGAAGCCCCAAAACCTCGTGGGCGGGGCTTTTGGTTCGTATGGCTGGAGCGGCGAGGGCGCCATTGAGGTGGGCAAAATCCTTTCTTCGATGGGGGTGGAAATGGCTGATGAGCCTTTGAGGGTGAAATATGTGCCCGACTTTAGCGATATCGAATCGGCGAGGGAGCTGGGGAGGAAGATAGGCGAGAGATTGGAGGTCTCGATAAATGGAAGCCAAGCCTGATGCTCGTGCGTTGTGGAGTTTAAGTTACGGCCTCTACATTGTTACATCCGCTTTTGGCGAGAAGTCAAATGGGCAGGTAGCAAACACCGTCATCCAGGTTACCTCCGAGCCTCCCCGAATCGCGGTTGCGCTCAACAAAGAGAACTACACTCATGAGCTTGCAAGTGGAAGTAGTGTATTCGCGGTCTCGGTTTTGGCTGAGGATACACCTTTGGAATTCATCGGGAGGTTTGGATTCAGGAGCGGGAGGGATTTCGACAAGCTCGAAGGGGTTGCTTACGAGAAGGGGGCTACCGGTTGTCCTTGCGTGCTGGAACACGCCGTCTCGGTTTTCGAGGGAAAAGTTTTTGCAAGCGTTGATGCCGGGACGCATACGGTTTTCTTCGCCGACCTTGTAGGAGGGCGGGTTTTAAGCGATGCCAAGCCGCTTACCTACGCGGAGTATCGCAATAGGAAGGGAAAGGTGCCGAAGCGGGCTCCCACCTTCCACCAGGAGTGACCGTTTGCTTTTTTGCGAACGGTTGAAATTTTAAGAGGAGGAAACAAAATGCAGAAATACGAATGCAGCGTTTGTGGATACATTTATGACCCAGAGAAAGGCGACCCGGATAACGGAATAGAGCCAGGGACCCCTTTCGAGGATCTTCCAGATGATTGGGTTTGCCCCGTTTGTGGCTCTGACAAGGACCAGTTTGTCCCAGTTGATTGAGAAGTAGAAGAGGGGAAAATGGCAGAGGAATCCAAATCGCGTGGGAAGCCTTCATCCTTGCTTGGCAACTGGCCTATAAAAATAAAGCTCGTTCCGCCAAGAGCTCCGTTTTTCGAGGGCGCCGACCTCGTTATTTCGGCTGATTGCGCCCCATTCGCCCTTGCCAACTTACACCAGCGTTTCCTAGAAGGGAAAGTCCTTCTCATCGGATGTCCGAAGTTGGATGACCAAGATTTCTATTTGAGGAAGCTCACCCAGATATTCACTCACAGTGAAATACGCTCCATCGCGGTCGTATTCATGGAGGTCCCTTGTTGTTTCGGGCTCGTGCACCTCGTTCGAGAGGCGGTGGATGAATCTGGAAAAGATATTCCCATCACACTTCACAGGGTTGGGACCAAAGGGGAGATTGTTGAGGTGGAGGGTGAGCCGGGAGGTGGTCCTGTTGGTGAATAAGTGTCCTGGGCAGGATAGCCGCTATTGGAAACCCGAGGACATATTCAATGTTCCATGCCCGGTATGCGGAGAGGAAGTCGAGTTCTTCAAAGATGACCTCAAGCGCACGTGCCCGAACTGCGGCTACAGGTTTGAGAACCCAAGATTGAATCTTGGGTGCCTGGAGTGGTGCCCTTATGCCGATGAGTGCCTCGCCGTTCTCGGAAGGCAGCCGAAGAAGCCCAAGGCGAAAAGGAAACCTAGCTGAAATCGGCTATAAGCCAGCGTCCAGCCTTATTTTCCTCTTTTCAAAACCACGCTTTTAGTAAG
>JAQURN010000185.1 GCA_028715585.1 Actinomycetota bacterium
CGCTATTTTCAGGGCGATAAATTCCCTCGCCGCCAAATCTGGGGTGTTAGATTTTGTCTTTCGAGTCGGGGCGGACGACCACATAATCCCAGCCCTGCTCACCATAATCATTATCTGCCTCGTTCTATCGGCTCGAAACCATGAGGAGAGAGAAATTCCATTCGACTGTTTAATCTTTGCCTTAGCCGCGGTAATCATATCTACAATACTCATGAGTTTCCTCAATGCCTCGTTTTTCAGGCCAAGGCCATTTACTTCCCTTGGAGCTGAGACCATCTTCTACCACAACACGGATTCCAGCTATCCTTCCAATGCCGCGACCCTGGTCTTTGCGCTTTCCTTCTCCACCATATTTCACAAAAGGAAATTGGGGTTAGCTATGGTTTTTGCCTCGCTTTACCTTGGTTTCTGCCGCGTCGCGGTTGGTGTGCATTACCCTCTCGACATCCTCGCAGGGGCGCTCCTGGCACTCGCCTGCGCTTTTTTGTGCAGGCTTATCTCACCCCTACTCGAGCATGTCTCCAGCCTCCTTCTGTCCGCCTGGTATCGGCTTTTGCTGGCATATAAGCCCAAAGAAAATAACGGGAGTGGATGATGCTAGGCTGGCGAGGAGATATCCTGGAAATGTTCCTCCTTTTTCTGGGGGTTTTCTTCGGCATACTCCAGATAATCGTCTGTAAAAAAAAGCTCAACGGCATTTCGATTACGGGTTATCCCGATAGAGAGAAGGTAAGCTTTCTTCTTGGTTTCTTCTTAATCGTTATATCCTGCGCAATCTACTTCTGGAGGCCTGGACACTTTGCCTACCCCGACGTGGAGGGGGTCGAAACTCTTCTGCTGCTGGTAGGAGGATTGGTAACAGCTATCCTCTTGCAATTGCTCATTTCCTCACTTGCCTTTAGGAATAGTTACAGGCGCCTTTCTACCGCGGTGGGGGGAGAAAGCCTAGAATTCGATTTGCCCGAGTTCCTCGTAGAAGAGTCGAAAGTGCCCTATATCTACCTCGAACCCGAGCCTGGAAAAGAAAGGCTCGGTGGCATTCTCCTGATGCACGAATATGGGGGCTCAAAGAAGCAGATGCTCGGAGTGGGAAGATACCTCGCAAACAGAGGATATGCCGTTATGCTCTTCGACCTGGATGGGCATGGAGAAAATCCAAGAAACATAGAGAACCCCGCGATGACATCGCTCATAGAGAAAGCCGTCCAAGAGCTTGCCTCTCGCTTGGGGGGCGCAGACCTCGCCGCGGTTGGCTACGGCTTTGGGGGTCTTCTTGCCATCAAAACCCTTGGGGAGATAGAAAGCGTGGAAGCGGCTGTCGCGATAGACCCAATAGCCCTGGATGCTTCCGGCAATCCAACGGCCAATGCCGCAAGGGAAATCAAGGGGATAGAAATTATCAAATCGGCGCTGGCGCCCCCAGCAAGGGGGCGCAATGGAAAGCGCGTCTCGCTAAAAAAGCTCCTGGAGAAAATGGAGACCACGGAACCCAAAAGCCGAGGGCAACTACTAGTGCTTTCAACCTCCAAAACTTGGTTCAATGACCCAGAGAACATCTCCCATTTTGCCTCCTACGTAGGCGCGGATCAGGTCGAATTCGTGGACGCAAACCACGCTTCCATAATCAAAAGCCCTTCCACGCTCGAAAAGCTCACGTCCTTTCTCGGCTAGCAGGAAGGTTTGGCCAGGGAGATAAGAACATATGCCATTGGCTAGGGTCTTCGGCTATCAGTGATTCTATCCTTCCGGCAACGAGTTGCATGATATTGGCAATAACCTCGTCACTCGGCTCGAAATGCTCTGGATATATAGGCTCTGTAAATTTTCCGAGCCAAGTTCCGTCCTCCCTGTTGAACACGCAGGCGCAAAAAATAGGAGATCCGCTCTTGAGCGCAAGAGAGGCGGCTCCGGGAGGAAGGGTGGCTTTTCTGGAAAAGAAACTCACCTCTACACCAGTTCCCTTGAGGTCTCTGTCACACAAAAGCGCGATGATATGGCCATCGCGCAAAGCCTCGAGAAGGTTGGTTCTAGTTTCCGCGTTTTTATCATAAGGAAAGATATTAATGCCAAGGTTTTTGCGTAAGTCACAGAAGAACTCGAATAGAATCGGGGGATTGATTACCTCAGCAACACTGGAAAACGTGCTGAGGCTGGAAAGGTAAACCGCGCCAGCTTCCCAAGAGCCAAAATGTGGAAGCGCTACAATCGCCCCCTTGCCTCGGGCAACCGCTTCTTCGAGTTCTTCGGCATTTATAACCTTGAGCCGTGCGAGAATTTCCTCCCGTGACATCTGCGGAAGCATGAGAAAGTCACGCCAGTACTCGGAATAGCTCTTGAACGCTTTTCTTACCTCGCGCCTATCCACTTCACTTCCCATTACAACCTTCAAATTCTCAGTGACTACTCTTCTCTTACCAGGAAAAAACGCGTAGTAAAGCCATGCCCCCCAGTGCACTATGAGCGTCGCGAGTCTTATGGGAAGAAACTTTGCCAGGATGTTCCCGAGCCAAAAGAGGCGATACTTAATCACGTTTCCAGCGCCCTCCATACAGAGATGATTCTTTCTATGAGAGTCTCAAGCGTTAGAGCGGCAAGGAGCACCATGGTGCCTTTGAGAACCCAGGGGCTGAAGCCATTGAAGAAAAGAGCCGCGCCCAGTAAAAGTAGCCGAGGACCCCTCGCCATAAGCCCTGCTTTCCCCTTGACGCCAAGCGCCTCGGCTCTCGAGCGACTATAGCTCGTGAGAAAAGAAAGGACCAAAAGACAAAGCGCGACGCTGGCAAAAATACCATCGGCGCG
>JAQURN010000186.1 GCA_028715585.1 Actinomycetota bacterium
CCGTCGCTGTGGTCACGGAAGGCAAGACAGCTAATGATGCAACCACGCCCAACAACCAGAAAACGCAAGCAGTGATAGACGCGCTCAAGGCAATCGGGCTCGAGGAGAAATCATTGAAGACGGAAGCCATCGACATACAGCCGAAGTATAGCCAGGACGGCACAATGAAAATCGTTGGGTTCACCGCCAGCAACCGTATCCGCGTCACCACGAAGAAGCTCGAGATGCTCGGACAGATAATGGAGACCGCGCTCGCGGCAGGAGCTAACACCATTGATACCCTCGACATGATAGCGACAGCTCAAGAGAAAGCAAAGGCAGCCGCGCTGGGGGAGGCGGTGAAAAACGCTCGGTCTAAGGCTCGGGTAGCGGCGAAGGAAGCAGGGCGGAAGCTTGGCAGGGTTATAACGATTGAGGAGAAAAGCGCTATAGAACCATATCCTGGTTACTACGAAGAGATGAAGGGCTTCGCCGCCCATGGAGGTATTAGCGCGGGCGTACCCGTTTCGCCCGGACAGGCGGAGTTCCATGTGCAAGCTAAAGTGGTTTTCGAGCTTGAATAAAAATCCTTCGATATCACAACAGTTGAAATTCAGAGGTTTTTCACGCCGCCCGCCTGAATGAGATATGGGGTGATGTTTTTTAGATGAGATGCTGGAGAGCAAAAAGAAAACTAAACGACTACGTTGAGGGAAGGCTCGAGGGGCATGAAAAAGAGGAGCTGGAGAGCCACCTCGAGAAATGCTCCCGGTGCAAGGAACGTGCCCAGGAAATGGAGCTATCCCAAAAAGCACTGAAAGCCCTCTCATTAGAAGAACTTTCTCAAGACAAACAAACAAAAATTCTCCACCAGGCAAAGCAGGCTCTTGGCAAAGAACCCGCCAAGCGCCGCGTTTTCCAGCCAAGGGTGATAGCGGCTCTGGGTAGCGCGGCAGCGGTCTTGATTGCCATCGCGGTAGTGGTTGGGTTTTTGACAACAGGAACCGAAAAGAAGACGTCTGAAAAAAGGGAAGCGGTGGTATCGCAAGAGGATGCGATGTCGTCCCACGGGTACAAAGACGTAAAAGGAGAGCCGGAGGTAGGTTATAGTGTTACAACTGAGGAAAGCCTTGGCTGGGGGCCTGCCGGAAGGCCTCTCCCGCGAGCGGAATCAACCGCGAACGATTACAACCCTCAATCGCTTCGAGAGAAGCTCGAGGAAATGAAAATCAGGGAAAAATTCGGTTCAGCCTACACCCTCGCTGACGCGATTCAACTGGCGGATGATTACACAACTGCCTTATCGGTAAAAGCAGGTGAGCTTGGCTTCGATGGAGCGCTGGTCAAAGCGATGATTTCTTATGTCACCGCCGGCGAACCCGTCCAGCTTCCAGCCTATGCGGAAAAGGCTAGGTTCAACGGAAGAGAGGCTATAATAATAAGCCTCGCCGCTCCGATGCCAAAGAGCAAATCAAATAAGCTGGAGAGGGTGGACATCTGGGTCTTTGACGCCGGCAAGTTCCTTGAAAACCCCGATTCGAGCTTCCTTTTCTTCTTGCAGTTGACCAAAGGCAGCAGCTAGGAAACCATTTCCTTTATCTTCATCAGCCTGGTGAGATTTTGCCTTTCCATCTCGTCCAGCTTCATGGTGATGTAGCGAACTGTCTCCTCGATGTTTGGTATCAGAACATACTCCAGGGCATTTACTCTGCGCCTAGTTTTTTCTATTTCCTCCCCAAGCATGTTCAACGATTTTTCCTTCTGGGAGAGCTCAACCATCTCGGGGAGAATGTCATGGAACCCTTGAAGGGATATATCGAGGAGAACTGGCGTCAAGCCGAGCCCATAGCAGTCGTATCCCCCCTCGATTTCCAATTTGAAATGGGGAACGGCAACAGATACCAGGTTGGCTCTCTCGACGCGAACTTCTGTTTGAGCCTTGGGAAAGGAAAGAGCCTCGTCGAGCTCGCTATCGGATAATTCGGAACGCGCAATCGCGAAAACCTGGTAAACATCGGAAAGTTCTTTCTCGACTATCTCTCGAAGCGCGCTCACCTCGTTCACAAGAGCCAAAAACAGTTTCATGAGCTCATCTAGCTTGTCTTTCAGGAGTTTGTGACCTCTCTTCGCTATCTCGAGCCTTCTCTTCAGCTTGAGTAGTTCCATTCTATTTGGATTTACGCGAAGTCTCGCAGCCAACCTCAAAGCCCTCCGCTCTAAGTCCCCGGCGCCCCGACACAGCCACCAGAGAGACTCACTTCATGTATTTTTCAATCTGAGACTTCTTGACCCGCTTGAGCGCTGTTCTGGGAAGAATCTTGAGCAGCTCCCACCCCATGTCCAGAGTTTTGGATATTTCCCTGTTCTCATCCTCCCCCTGGCGCACAAACTTGTCCTCGAATTCGTCAGCGAACTTGCTGAAGAGCTTGTCTTCTTCGCTGAGAGCGCTCTCTCCAAGTATAGTCGCCAGCTCCTTCGCCTCCTTGCCTCTGGCATAAGCGCTAAACAATTGATTCGAGAGGTTGGAATGGTCGTCTCTGGTTTTTCCCTCTCCAATCCCCTGCTCTTTCAACCTCGAAAGCGATGGGAGCACATCGATTGGGGGATATATTCCCCTGCGATCGAGCTCCCTGGAAAGAATTATTTGCCCCTCGGTTATGTAGCCGGTAAGGTCGGGTATTGGGTGAGTCTTGTCATCCTCGGGCATGCTCAATATGGGAATCTGAGTAATCGAGCCTTTCTCTCCCTTTATCCTTCCAGCCCTTTCGTATATCGTGGCAAGGTCGGTATA
>JAQURN010000187.1 GCA_028715585.1 Actinomycetota bacterium
TAGGCAACCGACCCACCGCTTTTGTGCACCTTTTTTTCCAGTTGGTTTACAAGGTGTTGGGTCGAACCCAGTGGATAATGGGCGCCTCCCGCGAGCCTTCCTATTATGGAAAAGGCGGCATGACTTATTGGCAGATGTGAATCGGGGCAGCCGGTTGCATAGGCAAGGTCCGCGGCAAAGAAATTGCGGGCGGGGGACTTTCCGAGATGGCTGTCGAGGAGGCTTTCGACGGCAGACTGGGTTGCCTTCCTAAAATGGATTGCGTTTACGGGATGGATTGTAGATTTCAATATCATGCCAAGACTGGATTTATCTTCGTAGGGAAATTCTGGAAAACTCACTAGGACGTTGTAGACGTGCTCTAGTTTTTTCAGCAGAGAGTGGATATTCCCAGCTTGTTGAGGAAAAACGCTTGAGACTTCTGAGGTAAAAGCATGGCGGTCGAGGTGAAAGTCAACCTCGGCATCCCCAACGTACATTCTGTAGGCGCATTCGAGCGGGAGAACTTCCAGGGGGGTTTGAAGATAATCGAAGAGAAGCTTCACCACATGGGGTCCCTTCTCTCCCAAACCCTGGATGAAGTTCGCCGCGGTATCTATAGTGAACAAACCTGATTTGAAGGAGGAATAACGCCCACCCGGGCGGCTGGATCTTTCGACGACGGCGACATCGAAGCCCGCGTCAGCCAGGATTGCCGCGGCAGCGAGTCCGCCTATCCCGGCGCCTACTACCACGACCTGGTAGTAATCCTTTAGTATTGGTTCTATCTTTCCTGGCTTTTTTTCATCCATTTTATAGGGACGCAATTTTTTCCTGAAGCTATTTTTGCGCAAAAAAATGATAACCGTAGCGCTCGAAGAGAGCAAACCTGGGCGACTGGACGTGAAATCTTCCTCTCCAGCGAGGAGTGGACATTTTCAAGAATCTGAATTTCCCATGTCAGAGCTTCAGTGGCTTGAGCATTATTATTTCATCCACCAACTCGCCTTGGAATTCGAACTGGCCGGGAATGCGAGCCACCTCCCTGAAACCGAACTTTTGATAAAGGGATTTCGCCCTTTGGTTGTTGCCAAAAATACTGAGACGAAGCATGCGGGGCGTTGGGTCGAGCCTTTTCATACCGAGCTTTAAGAGCCTTTTAATCATCGCCGTCCCAAGTCCAATACTTCTGAATTCCTCCCGACAGATAGAAATTCCTAACTCCCCGACGTGGCTGCATTTCCCTGGATAAAGCCTGATATCGGCGACTCCAATCAACTGTGAGGGATGTTCAGCGAGGACAGTAACCCTTTGACCCAGCAATGTCTCTGAGTTTACGTAGCGCAGCCATTCTTCCTCCTCCTCCAGGGTTGGCACCTCGCTCATCATTGTCATGGAGGCAGGGTCAGTCTTGAGATTGCTCAAAAAATCGAGAAACATTTGAGGATTGCGCGCGTCTTGAGGTGAAAACTCCCGAAGGATGAATTCCCTGCCGCCTGTGCGGGTTTTTCTTTCCAAAATCAGCACCTTTCTCGGGGAGGCTTTCTCCCGGTGAAACCTCTTGTATTATATAATAGACAATTTGTAGCTTGGTTCCTTGAATCCTCTGAGGGGAAAGATTGAAGTATCGCGTGATTTCCTTTGCAAACCAAAAGGGTGGCGTTGGAAAAACCACTGCGTGCATAAACCTTGCAGGCGCCCTCTGTGAGAAAGGATTGAGAATCCTCCTGGTGGATATGGATTACCAGGGCAATCTTTCCATGGGGCTGGGAGTGAGACTCGGCAGGGACGAGAAGGGGATGGGCGAAGTCATGCTGTTTCCTGATGTTTCGCTCGGAGAGGTGGTCAGAGAGTCTCCTATCCCTGGAGCTGACATCGCTCCTGGAAATTTTGCCCTTTCAAAGGTTGATATCAACATCGATCGTCTTCCAGACCGCCATGGCATTCTTTCCGGCAAACTTCTGGAGGCGAAGGACAACTACGATTTTGTCTTCATGGATTGCCCACCGGCTTTCAATCTTCTCACCGTAAACGCTCTTTCTGCTGCTGATGGCGTCATCATCCCTCTCCAGTGTTATCCTTATTCGCTTGCGGGATTGAATACTCTTCTCTCAATAATTGATGATGTGCGCTATGCTTACAACTTCGACCTGGACGTGGTAGGGATTGCTCCTACCTTCTATGATACAAATACGAAGCTCAGCGAAATGGTAATCGACGAGCTCCGCTACAATTATCCAAGAAAGGTTTTCAATACCATCATCAAGAAAAGCGTGAAGGTCGCCGAGGGACCCTTACACCAGAAGCCAATGACACTGTACGCGCCCCGTCATCCCGTGACCCAGGCATACAGAGAGCTTGCAGCCGAATTTTTGAGGCGGGTATCTTAGGGTCCGATACTATTGATAAGTAAATAGACAATAATGGACAATAATGATATCTGTTACTATTATGAGGTTGGTTGATTGGGCCAAGAAAGAAGGAATCTCCTACAGAACTGCGTGGAGATGGTTTCACGCTGGTAAACTTCCCGCGCCCGCCATACAGACCGAAACAGGCATGATTCTTGTAAAAGACAAGGATGTTGTGCCTTCAACCGAAGAGGGCAAGGTGACCATCTATTCCCGCGTCTCCTCCCACGATTAGAAAGAAGACCTAGAAAGGCAACCTGGAAGGCTAAAGGCATTTGCTTCAGCGAGAGGCTGGATAGTGGATAGTGTAGTTGAGGAGATCGGTTCCGGCCTCAACGGTCACAGAAGAAAGCTTTTAAGGATTCTCTCT
>JAQURN010000188.1 GCA_028715585.1 Actinomycetota bacterium
TTCGCAACGCAGGTGAGCCCATTGGCGTTCAATATGCCAAGCCCTCCCAACCCAGGAACCCCATAAAGAGATAAGGAATGGTCCCCTCTACATCATGAATAAAAAAAGGAAACCTAGCCCTTCCAATCTTCGGCAAGGGGAAGGTGTCAACATTCCAGGAAACCATTATTTCGCCGTCCCTGGTTGCTGGGGGACGGGCGCCAAAAGTAGTGCAGCCGTGAAAAAAGAGGTTTTGGAAAGCCATCCTCATGACAAAGAAATCTTCGATATCCACCCCCAGCCCTTTAGCCTCTCCTTTTATCTCCTCGAAAGATGAAGGGGCTTCTCTTTTGAGGAGGTCGAGATTCTTCCTCCGCTCCCGCAATACTTCCTCAAGATAGGCGGTTCGGCGCAAAAGCGAGGATAGAGGCTTCACAAACCTCCTTCCCCACCTTCCAACTTCATATCCCCACTCAAAGTGATTCTTCCCATAGAAACGCAAGGGCTTTGGGTAAGGTCGCGGAAGTTCGCTGGCCAAGGGAGTGCTTCCCAAGTTCTCGCTGGCGGGCAAACTTACTTTCGGCTCGTCTTCAAAGCGTTCTCGCATAGCTGAATCCTCCTCGGTTAAAGTTAATCTTCAGAAGAGCAACCTCTTCTGCTCGCCCAAGTGTTGGACAGGAAAATTCCTCGAGGGCAATAACACATATCAAGGCGATGTAAATCATACCTCAAACAAGTCGTTTGTGGAAATAGATGGAAAATAACGGTTAGCCCAGACGGGCTTGTTCTTTCACCTGCGTTAGGAATTGCTCGTTGGTCTTGGTCGATTTAATCCCGTTGATTAACAATTCAATCGCGGCAGCAGGCTCGAGTGAGTGAAGCAACCGTCTGAGTTTCCACACCTGGGCGGCTTCCTTTGGATCCAGGATAAGTTCTTCCTTCCTGGTGCCGGACTTTTCAATATCGATTGCGGGGAATATCCTCTTATCGGCAAGTTTTCGGTCGAGGTGTAGCTCCATGTTGCCGGTCCCCTTGAACTCCTCGAAAATCACCTCGTCCATCCTGCTCCCCGTATCAACAAGAGCAGTCGCGATTATGGTCAAGCTGCCACCGAACTCTATGTTGCGCGCGGCGCCGAAGAAACGCTTGGGCGGATATAGAGCGGTTGAATCAACACCTCCAGATAGAATCCGTCCACTGGCGGGAGTGCAAAGGTTGTAAGCCCTCGCAAGGCGGGTGATGCTATCCAGCAGGATGACGACATCCCTTTTATATTCCACCAAGCGCTTAGCCCGCTCCAATACCAGCTCTGCAACCTGTATGTGATTTTCGCTCGGCTGGTCAAACGTGGAAGAGACAACCTCTCCGGTAACCGACCTTTCCATATCAGTTACTTCCTCTGGCCTTTCATCGGTAAGGAGAACCATGAGATGGGCTTCAGGATTGTTATCTGTGATGCTGTTCGCGATGTGCTTGAGAACAGTGGTTTTGCCCGCCTTGGGAGGCGAAACTATGAGCCCTCTTTGCCCTTTCCCAATCGGTGCAATCAGATCAATCACCCTCGCGGTGATAGATCCGCGCTTGCTCTCGAGCCTAAACCTCTCCATGGGATAAAGAGGAGTAAGTTGTTCAAACTGTTCGCGTCTCTGAGCTGCCTCGGGGTCTTCACCGTTTACCTCTTCTATTCTCAAAAGCGCGCAGTATTTTTCTGATTCCTTTGGAGGTCTTACTTGCCCCTTGACTTCGTCTCCCCGCCTCAAGCGGAAACGGCGTATCTGGGACTGGGAAACATAGATATCGTTCTCAGACGGAAGGTACCCTTGCCTTCTCAGGAAACCATAACCATCCGACAATATATCGAGAATACCCCTCCCGATATTGTCTTCCTCTTCTTTCTCTTCAATTTGTTCTTTGGGGGGCTCGAGAACCTCTACTGGATTGCGAATCTCCGCCCCTACCTCCTCCAAAATCGCGTCAATGAGTTCCTTCTTGCGAAGTTTTTTTACCCCCTCTATCTCCAGAGCCTGCCCAATTTCCTGCAACTCGTTCAGGAGCTTCGACTCCAGAAGTTCCCTGTTGGCTACATCCATCTTTTCTTCGACCTCCTTAAATCACTTTCAAAGTGAATCCTTGCGGTTGTCACAAGCACGTACGCGACTTCAAACTAGTCAAAGATCTTTTATCTTCTTCCAGTCCGCAAGAAAATTCTTTATCCCGATATCGGTCAATGGGTGGGACACCATTTTTCTGAAAACCTCATAAGGAATCGTAGCTATGTCCGCCCCCAAAAGGGCGGAGCCAATCACGTGCTGAGGATGGCGCAGGCTCGCGGAAATAACAAGCGTCTCTATCCCATAAGTATCATAAATCTCAACTATCTCCGCAAGCACCCCGAGACCGTCATTCCCAATATCGTCAAGCCTTCCAATGAAAGGGCTTACGAAGGTGGCACCAGCCGCGGCTGCAAGCAATGCCTGATTGGCGGAGAAGATGAGTGTGCAGTTTGTCTTTATTCCCTCTTCGGAAAGTGCTCTTATTGCCTTCAGCCCTTCCGGACACATGGGAATCTTTACGTTTATATTTTCGGCAATCTTTGCGAGATCCCTTGCTTCTTTGACCATCCCCTCGCTCTCCAGCGAAACAGCCTCCGCGCTTATGGGGCCCTCTACAAAGTTTGCTATCTCCTCGACGCACTCCCGGTAGTTCCTCATCTCCCGGCTTGCGAGAGTTGGATTAGTGGTAACCCCATCAAGCACACC
>JAQURN010000189.1 GCA_028715585.1 Actinomycetota bacterium
CACAGCCACAGAGGGGACCATACGGTTCTACCACCATGTGACCCACCTCCGCAGCCGTCCCTCGGCTTCCCCTGTAGAGCTTTCCATTGATGAAAACCCCCCCACCAACACCGGTTCCCACAGTAAGGAGGACGAAGTTTCGAGCCCCTTTGGCAGCTCCAGCAAAATGCTCACCAATCGCGGCTACGGCAGCGTCGTTGTCAACTATTGTTGGTAGATTGGTAAACTCCGCCACAATTTGCTGGAGTGGCACCATTGACCAATTGATGTTTGGAGAAGAGATAAGGAACCCCGTCTCCGCAAGTACGTATCCAGCCACACCAATCCCAACCCCCTCGACGTCGAGCTCCCTCTCCTTCGCGGCACGCATGCACTTGTGAAGGACCTCCTTCAAGGCTTCAGTGGTCAGGTTGCCATCGTGGAAGGGCGTATCCACTTCAATTCGTAAAATGAGCTTGCCTCTTTGGTCCACAAGGCCAGAGGCTATCTTCGTTCCACCCACGTCTACCCCGATTACGCAGTCCTTCTCCTTCGTTTTCATCACCTCTTATCCCAACCCAGTTCTTCGAGAGCTATACGAGCCGCTTGCTGCTCGGCGTCCTTCTTCGTCGACCCAGAAGCGGGACCAAACTTCTTTCCACGAACCTCTACCGTGGCATAAAAAGTCTTGAAGTGGTCGGGACCTTCTTCCTCAATCAGATACACTGGTACATCCGACCTCTTGGCAGCCTGTTCCTGCAACTCGCTCTTGTAATCTTCAGTTCCTCTGTCAATCACTCTGGCGACCATCGGGCCGATGCAATTGATTACCATGCCACGAGCTACCTCAAACCCTCCATCGAGATAAACCGCGCCAACCACCGCCTCAAAGGTGTCAGCCATAATTGAATCCTTTTGTCTTCCCCCACTAGCTTCCTCCCCCTTGCTGAGAAAGACATATCGATTCAAACCAAGCTTTCGGGCAATTCTAGCAAGCGACTTTCCGCGCACCAGGGAAGCTCTGAGTTTCGTCATGTCGCCCTCGGGAAGCTGAGGGAAGTTATCGTACAGAAAGTGGGAAGCCGCGGTTTCCACCACTGCGTCGCCAAGGAATTCAAGTCTCTCATTTGTGCTGGCAGCGGGAAGCCCTTGCTCAAACGCATATGACCTGTGCGTGAGAGCCAGTTTTAAGAGAGAAGAATCCCGGAAATGGTAGCCAATTATGTCTTCAAGCTCGTTTATGCTTCCTTCTGAGTCTTTCACTGGGTATATTCTATTTCAAGCTATCCCTCATGTGGAGCTGGAGCTGTTTGCTTTTCTCTATAATCCCATCAATATCGATGTTTTCTCTCACAAAATACCTTATTCTCTCCACCTTAATTTCGCCATGGACTTTCTGATTCTCAATTGCCTTCTCAACCAGCTCCACGGTCGTCACCGTGTCATGATTTACCAAGATTATAGGCACATGCATCTCTTCCGCCTGCCTCATCACCAGCGCGTTGGGCCCATGCCCCCCGGTGAGTATGAGGGCTTTGGTTGGGGTTTCCAGTGCGGCAAGTTGGATGTCACTTCGGTCTCCACCGGTTACGACCACTTTATCAGCCCTTTTCCTGAAAAGAGCAAGTGCCTGCTCCAGGCCCATGGCACCGACCATCATAGATTCTACAAGCTCATCCGCCCAATCCTTGGCGCAAATTATTTCCCCGCCCAGTTCGGAGGCAAGGTCTCCTATGCTTATGGACCTGAGGACACTATCCGTTGGAATCCAGCCCAGAACATCAATACCACTTTGATCCAAGTAGCGAGGAAGGAGGTTTTCGATAAAACCATAACCGCTCTTCGGCACCCAATTCAAGATTACTCCAATGAGTCTCTCGCCAAAGTAGTCTTTAGCGAAAAGCATCCTATCCACACTCAGCTCCTCGTTGAAACTCTCCATAACAACAATGGGAACGTCTAGGAGTTTGGAGAGTTTCAGCGCCGAAAGCCCCAGCACTTCCCCCTGGCTAAAATTCTGCGCCCCCTCTAAAAGGACGATGTCCTTCCCGGAGGATATCCTCCCAAAAGAACGCTTGACCTTCGCTGATGGGTCCTTTGGCTTCCTGCGCATGTAGCGGGGAAGGCTATCCCCGCTGAGAAGGTAGGGAGACATGTCTTTAATGTCATCGATGAGGCCGAGCGCCTCTCCCACGAAATAGGCATCCTCGTCAACCCTTACATTGTCGACTTTGATGGGACGGGTTCCAATCGGCTTCATGTAGCCCACCTTGTAGCCTTGATCTTTTAGCTCCATGGCGATGCCGACGATTAGCGTGCTCTTACCCGAGTATCTCTCTGAAGAAATAAATAGAATAGGCGTGCTCAATTCAAAGGCTCCCCACCGCTATCCAGACATCCACATCCAAAGAACCATCTCTGGAATTCTAGACCACCACCAAATCAATGTCCAAGCGCCGCGCTGTCCAACCCACGGCTTTAGTCTGTATATCCACCTATGGTATCTGTTCCAGCTCCACGGTCGTTCCAATACATCGCGCGCTCAACCATTATTTTCTTTGCTGGGTCTAGTGAGCGAACCATGATGGAAGCTCTCGCAGAAAGTCCCGAGTGCTCAATCATATTGAATGTCTTACGTGAGTTAGCGGGAATCTTCTCACGCTTTACCACATTCCCCTCTCCAGTTGGGGTGAGATAGCTTATCTCTACCTCTACATCGGCTGAGTTTGAGTTCTGAACCAGCGTCCATG
>JAQURN010000190.1 GCA_028715585.1 Actinomycetota bacterium
AGATAAAAGACGGCAAGGAGAAGAAGAGCCAACTTGTGATGATAAAGGAAGTGCAGAAGCACCCTCTCAAAGACATGGTTCTCCACGTTGACTTCCTGGGGGTTGCCAGGGAAAGAAAAATCACCATCAGGGTGCCCGTAGTCGTTACAGGAGAGGAAAAATCCGAGGGAGTCAAGGAAGGGGGCATTGTTCAGCACAACCTCTGGGAGGTGGAGGTGGAATGCCTCCCCACCAACATACCCGAAAGCCTCCCCGTAGATGTCTCCCAGCTCAACATAGGGCAGCACTTGTTGGTCTCCGACCTCCAGCCGCCTGCCGGAGTTCTAATTCTCGATTCGCCCGAAGAGATTGTGACTTCCATCCTGGCACCGCGCACTGTTGCCGTGGAAGAGAAGGCGGAAGAGGAAGAGGTAGCCGCTGCTCCTGAAGCAGAAGAAACGGAAGAGCAGCCGTGAAGCAGGCGGGGTGTCGAGTTTGAAAAAGAAACTCGGGTACATTCCGAACATCGCAGACGACACCCAGATATCGAGCGGGATTAGCCTTGTAGTGGGTTTGGGAAATCCTGGAAGAAAATACCGCCGCACCAGGCACAACGTGGGAATTATCGCCCTTGGTCACCTCGTCTCACAGTGCACGCAATTGAGAAAAGCAAGGTGGAGAGGGGGAAACATCGCTCTCCTCAAATTTAACTCCCACTGCTTCCTTGCTCTCGAGCCACGCGAGTACATGAACAGGAGCGGACTAGTAGTTGCTCCTGTTTCGCAGGCTTATGGCATCCCCCCCGAGAGGCTGCTTCTCCTTCACGACGATATCGACATCCCCCTGGGAGAGATAAAGGTCAAACGGGGCGGCGGAAGCGCCGGCCACAAGGGGGTGGAATCGGTGACAGAGGCTCTCGGCAGCCCTTCCTTCGTGCGAGTTCGCATAGGGGTCGGTAGGCCGCCGGAGAATCTCGACCCGGTTGACTATGTGCTTGGCGAACTTACAGCCGAAGAGCTCGAAGCCCTCGGCCCCGCGATAGAGAAAGCCTGCGCGGTAACACTGGAAATGGTTGGAAAGGAAGGCGTTTGAGAAAGCGTCCAGCACAACCGAGGCAAGCCCTTCTGTTCCTCGCCGCGGTTTTTGTAATTCTTGGCTTTTCCTTTGCGGCGTTCTGCGGTGGGTGTGGGGACGAAGAAAGGCAAAAGGCAGAAAAAAAGCTCAGCCAGGCAAATGAGCACCTCCGCAGCGCGGGTGAGGAGGCGGAAAAATCGCAGAACATATTGAAGGGTATGGAAGCACTTTACAGCCAACCTGCGTCCCCCCAGCTTTTCGCCGAGTTGAAGTCCCTTCTGCTCAGCGCCAAGAAGGGAATGCAAAAAGCCTACAAGGAGCTTCGGCTCGCGGAGGATGTCCTTCTCGATGTTGGAAAAATGAAAACGAGCCCCGAGATGAAGAAATACGTGGAGATGAAACTCGACGCTATAGCCGAGCAGAGGCAAATGGCAAATTGTTTGATAAGCTCATTTTCCCTGAGGATTGAATTAGCCGAAAAAGGGGCAGCGGGGGTAAATTTAGGGGCAGAAGAGATGACTCGCTACCAAAAGGAAATCGGGGAAAAAGAAAAGGAAGCAGTGGAACACGCTGAGAAAGCGAAGTCCCTTCACAAAGAGGCAAACGCCTACTATGAAAAAAAGAATCCTAAAAAATAACCGCGCATTATCGAGATGCCTTGGAGTCGCGCTTGCGGTTCTTCTTTTTACCTCCGCTATCGCCTTGTGCTCCTGTGAAAGCGACCTGGACGAAGCAAACGCCGCCCTCGCGGAAGCGAACGAATATCAAAAGGAGGCCGAGGCAATCCTCGCGCGCTTCAAGTCCTTTTCCTCGGACTGGGAATCCATATTTGAGAGTGGCCGCATCGGTCCCGAGCAGTTGAGCGCCGCAAACCAGTTAATCGAACAGCGGGAAGCGGATTTCGAAGCCTTACAGGAGACCCTGAAAAAGTGGGAAGACAAATGGAAGTATATCCAGGGACTCAACCTCCGAGCCGAGCTCCAACAGTACGTGAAACTGAAGCTCGATTCGGTGAAGTGCTGGCGAGATTACTGCGACGGCTGCCTCCTGCCGCTCATCAAGTCTTACAAGGGATTGGTGGAACTCATGTCTTCCGGAAAGTCAGGCGCTGAGCTGAGCGCAAAAGTGGCAGAGATAGCGAGCTACGTGGAGGCTTCGAAGACCAAGTTGGAGGAGTGCAAGGCAGCAGAAAAACAGGCAGATGATTTTTTCATTGAAAAGAAGCTCGGCAAGATGGGAAGCAGCAAGAAAGAATGAACATGCCGCGCCCCTCGGCTCAGCTCTAGCTCGAACCCTCACTCCGCCCCAGTGCTTATTCCGCTCGAGGCTCCCTACCGATTGAAGGCGCCTTCTCCCACCTTGCCAGTAAAGATTGGCTCATAAAACAGCTTTCGCGCCTCGGGGTAGTTATCGAAGCTCAAGCCGATTTCCTTGTTCAAGGCAAGCCCGTGGTTTCGATAGACGAGCCACGGCGGCAAGCCATCCCTCACCGCCACGGCTTTGAAAAGGAGTTGCCCGAGGGTGAGCGTAACGTCCCCGCCGACCATCCTCTTGAAGTTCGCTTCCTCCTCATAAGCATCCCACTCCGACTCAGAATAGTCGCCAAGGATTCCTTTCCTCTTTGCCTCCTCGATATCGGTGGCAAGAATCATCCGCTCTAT
>JAQURN010000191.1 GCA_028715585.1 Actinomycetota bacterium
TTACCTCCCTGCTTACCGATTTGGGTTTTCCTTTTACTTCTACGGCTCTTCTATCTATCCCCTTAGCGTGCTCGGCAAGGATGCGTCCTTGAAAACCAAACTTGCCTTCGAGGACTTCTGGGGGGATGAGGGAAAGGTCGCCTATGGTTTGAACTCCCATATTGTAAAGTACGCTTTTGGATGAATCCCCAACGCCTGGAAGTTTTTCCACCGGAAGACTCGCTAGAAACTGTCTTTCTTCTCCTGGGGACACTTCGAGGAATCCATCTGGCTTGGCGATGTCTGATGCTATCTTACTCACTATCTTCGAGGTAGAAAGTCCTGCCGAGGAAGGAAGCCCTAGCTTCTCTCTTATGTCTTTTCTCATCCTTTGAGCTACCTCCGCCGGTTTTCCTAAAGCCGTCTGAGAGCCTGTTAGATCAACATATGCCTCATCTATGCCCGAGGGTTCGACTAGTGGGGAATACCTCTCTAGGATGTCTAGGATGAGGCGCGAGTAGTAAAGATAGGCATCGAAGTGAGGGGGAACGAAAACGGCGTGAGGGCATAGGCGAGCGGCCTCCTTGAGAGGCATGGCTGAGTGAATCCCGAATTCGCGCGCCTCGTACGAGGCGGTAGCGACCACTCCTCTCTGATTTGGATTTCCACCTACTATCAGTGGAATGCCTTCGAGGCTGGGGTCGCGCAGCCGCTCCACCGAGCAAAAGAAAGTATCCATGTCTATGTGAAGTATTGCCCGCTTTCGCTTGCTGTAGTTCATTTGTTTCATGCCTTGGCTGGCGAGGTTTGTCAATGCCAAAGAGCCTAAAAACGGTCCCTTTAGCTATACATTCTACTCCATGTTCTCCCTTTGCGCCTGTAGGAGCCGGGTCTCACTCACGACTTGGTTCCCTGTTAAATAGCCTGTAGGCGCAACAAAAACTTACTCTAGCTAATTACAAAATTGGAGGGGAGTGCTAGGATGACTTCCGAAGTAACTTCTCACATGAGACAACGAAGATGAACAGAGAAAGGTGGTCACAATGAAGCGGTTGTCTTTTCTCATGGCAGTTTTCATAGTTCTCGCGGTGGGGATTCCCGCCTTGGTAATTGTAGGTTCTGGATGGGAAGCTCATGGAGCGACCGGAAGCTGGAAAGTGGATTTGAATGCTACGAGCGGCTTTGGTGATAGTAAAAATAGTGGCGCCTCCCCATTTGCTGTTTACAACAACAAGCTATATATAGGCGTGGCAAATGAAAGCGGTTGCCAGGTTTTCGAAAGAGGTTCCTCTTCGTGGAAAAGTGTGAGCTCTCCTGGTTTGGGTAATTCGAAAAACCTCGCAATTGGGAAGATGGCAGTATATAACAACAAACTTTATGTGGGCACCGGAAATGCGAGCATGGGAAGCATGTCGGGAGGAATAAGCAGCGAGGGCTGCGAGCTTTACTCTTATGACGGAACGAACTGGAAAAAAGTAGCAGACAAGGGATTTGGAAATACCAACAATGTTGCCGTTACCTCCATGGCAGTTTTTGGTGGCAAGCTTTACATCGGAGTCGCAAACATAAAAGTAAGTGTGACAATGGGAATTCCCCCTTCTGTTTCAGTTTCCAGCGAGTGGGAGAGTATCTTTTCTTGTGATGGTTCAACCCTGCAGCCCGTTGCTAGCGGCGGGTTTGGTGACAAGGAAAACATTGGAGTAACCGCGCTAGCGCCTTTTGGTGGCAAGCTTTATGCGGGCACCGCGAGGGCTCAAGTCTCGGTAAAAGTGCTAGACATACTGAAAGGGGAAAGCAAAATAACGCTCACAAGCAAAGGTTGCGAGCTTAGAAGGCTGGAGGGTTCGAGCTGGAAAAAGATTGCGGGCGACGGAATCACGGACACCCGGAATTTAGCAATCACCACGATGTGTAATTATGGAGGGAAACTTCTCATTGGCACCATGAATGGAGACGGCTCTGCTACGGTAGTAATGAATCTTACAGATATCGAGGCATCCCAGATTTCTGATTTTAAGTACCAGACCAACGGATTTTTTATCTATAGCTTCGATGGATCTACCCCAGCTGAGATGGTGGCGAATGGAGTGGAGGGCGATGAGGGATTCGCGGCTTTGTCAATTAAACCGATAACCATGAGCGGGAAAGAATTTCTGCTTGCTTCCATAGGCACAACGAGTGGGGTCGCGAGGCTTCTGACTTACAACGGGGAAAGCTGGTATAAGGGTGCTGACGATGGTTTTGGAAACGAAAAGAATACCGCATTCACTGACATATGTGTTTTTGGGGGATCGGCGTTTGTGGGAACCGCGAATATAGAAGGATGCGAGGTCTGGCGTGGCTTACCACCTACGGCTCCTCCCCCAGCCGCCACCTGGTATCTAGCAGAGGGCTCTACCGATTGGGGATACCAAGCATACATATCAGTAATCAATCCAAACAAAGAAGCTATAAACATAGAGGTTACATACCAGACTCGTGATGGAGGAAAACCAGGTGGAACCTTCCCAATGGCTCCACAAAGCCAGCTAACCATAAACCCAGCAGAGAAAATAGGAGCGACAGATTTCTCAACAAAGGTAGAGTGCAAAGAGGGTAAAACGATAGCGGTAGATAGAACGATGACCTGGGTTGGACCAGGAGCCCCATCAGAGGAGGCGCACACTTCAGTTGGGGTAACATCTCCCGCTACCACCTGGTATCTACCAGAGGGTTCAGCCTCTTGGGGAT
>JAQURN010000192.1 GCA_028715585.1 Actinomycetota bacterium
GGGAGGCAGGACTTATCCCTAAGCCGCACCATGCTCAGCAACCAATAGTTGCCTTACGTGGGTCGTTTCGCCTGCGACTGGCATCGACTTTCAACCACAGACTGAGGTTCGCCCTAAAATCGCCAAAACAAAACGTAAAAACTTCCATATCTTAAATAGCTAACGAAGCATATCCGAAAATACGCGTCCGACCAACTTCTTCGCGATGTCTTCAGCGCTAACATCGTAAGTCGAGGAATCGAGAGCCTTCTTCAGCTTTTC
This sequence comes from Actinomycetota bacterium, assembly GCA_028715585.1. GTDB lineage: Bacteria > Actinomycetota > Geothermincolia > Fen-727 > JAQURN01 > JAQURN01. The sequence continues at coordinate 262 of JAQURN010000192.1, forward strand.
CACCCTTTCTTTTCTCACATCAGGCATTTCCATAATCCTGTGGACGAGCTCGTTCGCGAACTCGATTTCCTCATCGCTTAGAGCACCGAGCTTCTCCTCGCCGATTATTTGATTCTTTCTCAAGAAATCAATCGTATTCTGTATTTCTCTATCGGAAAGCTGCATCTTTCCCCCTAAATAAAACTCAACTCACCTTTTACATCGTCAAAATATGAAGGTTCCTGAACCGTTTAAGTTTTGCCCCTTTTATTTCGAGAGAAGAGGCGTCCTTGCCGCGACAATCACATTCACTTCTCTTGCGCCTCCAGCCAGGAGAGCTCGAGAACACGCATCCACAGTCGCTCCAGTGGTAAAAACGTCATCCACGAGCAAAACCCTACTGCCAGGGCAAAGATTTCCTTTTACCCGGAAAGCGCCCTCTAGGTTGGTGAGCCTTCCGGAGAGCGAAAGTTCATCCTGGTCCCGTGTTTTTCTCGCCTTGCACAGAGCTCCTGAAATGGGCTTTCCTATATGAGCGGCAATTCGTCTGGCAAGAATCTCAGCCGGGTTGAAACCTCTTTCTCTTTTCTTCTCCCTTGTAGAGGGAACAAAGCAAACATCATCAGGTGAAATATACGCCGGGTCGTTTCCCGCGGCAACAACCATCAGCAGCGCGAGCGGCTCGGCACAACTTGATGCCGAGTTTTTGAGACCCAAAACCAGGTGCTTGATTGTTCCCATGTATGCTCCAGCAGCGCGAGCAGACTCGAAAGATGGCTCAATCCATCGCACGTCACTCACCCCTCCCTTTCGGTGAAAAATGGAGGGCTCGACAGTTGCGGCTATCGAAGAGAGGCACTTCCCACAAACCATATGCCCTCCTCCCGAACCGCATACTACGCAGTAGGTAGGGTAAAGGAGGTCTATGAGGTCATGCTTGGCTTGATTGTAAAACATGCGTACCGATTTCTTGCTTGCTATGCTATTGTACCTCACGACAGAGAAGTCTTCAAGCTGGAAAGTGATTCTTCGAAGGGAGGCTTGAGTATCCCGAACTCCGTGATTATTCCGCTTATATAGCTAGAAGGAGTGATGTCAAAGGCGGGATTATATGAGTCCGCGCTTGCAGGGGTAATCAGGTTCCCGTCAAAGTTCCTCACCTCTTCGGGAGCTCTCTTTTCCACTACTATTTGGCGCCCCTCAGGACATTCAGCATCGATGGTGGAGGTAGGAGCAGCCACATAAAAGGGGATGTGGTGAGCAGAGGAAAGAACCGCCAGCGTGTAAGTTCCAATCTTATTGGCGGTATCTCCATTCATCGCAATGCGGTCCGCCCCTACCACGACCACATCTACAAGTCCCTCCCTCATGACCTCCCCCGCCGCGCTATCGACTATAACCGTATAATCCGAGCCTACTCGTTCCAGCTCCCAAGCAGTGATGCGAGCTCCCTGGAGAAGAGGTCGCGTTTCATCCACAAAGACGTGGATGTTCCTTCCCCGCTGGTGCGCTCCAATCAAAATACCCAAAGCGGTTCCATATCTCACGCCGGCAAGCGGACCAGAGTTGCAATGGGTAAGGGCACCTGCTGGATCAGGAAGAATCTCCTGCCCGATATCGACAATTCTTCGATTGGTCTCGATGGTTTCAAGGGCAATCTCGTCCGCCAGCTCGAGAAGCTTTCTTGCGAGGGGCTCGCCATCGAGAGGGGTTTGGTCTAGTTCGCCCTCCATGAGTTCGAGAGCCCAAAAGAGATTTCTGGCGGTAGGCCTCTGTGAACGAAGGAGACGAGCGGCATTTTTGCTTTCCTCCTTTACGGAGACGCTCCCCTGCTTCAGGGCACTCAGCGCAGCTAGAACAACCCCGTAAGCGGCGGCAACCCCAATAGCCATTGCCCCCCTCACCGTGAGGTTTTTTATCGCCTCCGCTACTTCTTCACACGTTTCGAGCTTCACAACCTTGTAAATGGAAGGAAGAGCTCTTTGATCGACGAGATAGAGACCCCCAGCATGAAAATGCACGGAGTCGGAGGCGGCGGTAACATTCGAAGAAAAATCTATTCCCACTCTCTCGCGACTCCCTCCGTACCGAGAAGAACAAATACTACCTTCGCCAATCGCCTCATCAAGAAACATAGCTTCCCTTAGAGACTTCCCAGCACCCCTCTGCCCAGCGTCAATAGCTTCTCCCAGCTAGCGACAGGTTAAAACCCGTTCCGTTGCCTTATTGAGAAATGCTATCATTAAATTTTGTAGGGAAGGAAATAAAAAAGGCGACCTGGGGCGAAGACAGATGTGCCGTCCAACAGGCGGTTAGTTCTTACTTGTTATGGATATCGAAGAATATTCGAAATATCATATTTATTTTTATACCGAAAACATCCCGAAACTCCTTGAGCAATGCTTAAGAACCGCAAACTTTAGTTCACTTGCTGATATAGGGTGCGGAGATGGAGGTTTGCT
>JAQURN010000193.1 GCA_028715585.1 Actinomycetota bacterium
CAGGCAGGCTGTAATGGAAGGGAAAGTATCCGTTGATGGAAAGGTTGTATCCAAAGCCGGTTTTTCCTGAGTGGTAGTGAGGCGGTGGGGGCAACGAGAAACGAACCTGAATATGTTTCACGCGGGGGCAAGAAGCTCGAGAGAGCGCTGGATGAATTCGGCTTGGACATCAAAGGAAAAAAAGTGCTTGACGTGGGTTCGAGCACGGGGGGTTTCACCGAGTGTTTTCTCCGAAGAGGAGCGGAGATGGTAATAGCCCTCGATGTAGGAAAGGGTTTGCTGGACTGGAGACTGAGGAACGACCCCAGGGTTGTTGTGAAGGAAGGTATAAATGCTCGGTATCTCGAGCCTTCCGATCTTCCCTTTACTCCTCTCATTGCGGCGATTGATGTTTCTTTCATTTCGTTGAGGAAAGTATTGGAACCTGTCTTTTGCGCAATTGAGAAGAAAGGAAAGGTTGTTGCCTTGGTAAAGCCCCAATTTGAAGCCGAGAGAAAAATGGTGGAAAAAGGAGGGGTGGTAAGGAACGAAGAAACCCACTTGGCTGTGCTGAATGAGATTATAGGATGGGCATCCTCCAGGTCTTTAAAGATAGGTGGCATAACTTATTCTCCGTTGAAAGGTCCAAAGGGGAATATCGAATTTTTTCTTCTCCTGGCAAGGGAGGGAAAAAACATAGTTGACATTCCTTTAGTGGAGCAAACGGTAAAGGAAGCACATTGCTTCTATCGCGGGTAAGGAGTTTTTAGAAACGGCTGGTTTTAAGAGGTTTCTCATAATTCCAAACGTAAAGAAGGAGAAAGTAAAGGACGCTATCTTTTCGGTCACTCACTGGTTGGAGGAGCGAGGCTTTCTTTGCTTTCTTCTTCCTGGGGATGCCCTGGCGCTTGGTTTGGATATTCCCACCGTCGAAACCGAGGGGGAAGAGGAAGAAATAGACCTCGCGATTGTTCTTGGAGGAGATGGCACTATGCTTAGGGCGGCGGATGTTGTGCGAGGGAAAGACGTGCCGATAGTTGGCTTCAACATTGGCAAGATAGGCTTCTTGACCGCGGGGGAGATCGAAGAAATAGAGAATGCGCTCGAAAAAATAACAGAAGGAAAGCATGTAGCAAGTAAGCGGATGCAAGTTGGCTGTGTCATGGAATTCGAGGGAAAGCGTGAGTCATACATAGCTTTGAATGAAATAGTCGTGGGCAAGCGACTTCTCGAACGCCTGATACACCTGTCGGTGTACATCAACGACGAATTCCTAATGAAGTATTCTGGGGATGGCCTCATAGTATCTAGTGCCACTGGCTCGACCGCTTATTCGCTTTCCGCGGGAGGGCCTATAGTGAAGCCGGAGTTAGAATGCTTTCTCCTTACGCCTATTTGCCCTCATATGCTCTTCTCCAGACCAATGGTTCTTGGAAAAAGCGATAAAGTTCGCGTCAAGATAGACGATCCAAGCGAGGAAGTATCACTGAGTATCGACGGGCATATGAAAGTCGATGTTCGAACTGGTGCCAACATGGAATTTTTTGCCGAAGAGAAAACCATCGAGATTATCCAGCTCACGAAAAATTATTTCTTGGAGATGACAAGAAATAATTTTTTGGGTGTTCCTGAAAATTAAGACTTGAAGTAAAGCACGCGAAGCAGGGAAAGTTGGGAGGGAAGAGTGCTCGGCTACCTTAGGGTGAAAGATTTTGCCCTCATAGAGGATGTTGAGCTTCAATTCTTCCAGGGTCTCAATGTTCTCACGGGAGAGACTGGGGCGGGGAAGACAGTGCTCGTAGAGGCGCTTTCATTGCTTTTAGGGGACCGGGCAGATTCTACGATGGTTCGAGATGGGGCGAATGAAGCTTTACTCACTTGCACTTTTGAGCTAAAAGGGCTCAATCACTTGTTAGACGCACTTCAGCGCAGGGGATTTGTGGGCGAAGGCGAGGAAGATATATCTCTTTCCAGAACTATTCCTCGCAATGGCAAAAGTAGAAGTTTCATAAATGGAAGGGCGTGTCAGGTTTCCGATCTTACTGACCTAGGGGGGCTGTTGGTGGATATTCATGGCCAGAATTCTCACCAGGCTTTGCTCACTGTTTCCAACCACCTCGAATATCTTGACAGATTTGCCGGGGAAGACCACCTAAAACATTTATCCAAGTATAAATCCCATTACCAAAAACTTCAGTCTCTCCTCCGAGAGAAGTCCGAGTTTCTGTTTCTCGGAGAGGATGCGAAGAAGGAAGAAGCGCTCCTGAGCTCAGAGATAGAGGAAATTGACAGGCTCAATTTCAAACCAGGAGAGCTGGAGGAACTGGAGGAAAGAGCAAATCGACTGAGAAGCGCTAAGTTGCTCGCCCAGAATTGCTCCGAAGCACAGGAATTCCTTGTTTCCCAAGACGAACCTTATTCTTCGGCGAGAAGCAGTCTTCTTCAGGCGGCGCGGCACATCAAGAAGGCTTCGGAGATCGATAGAAGGCTTGATAATATCTTAGAAAGAGTTGAGATACTTGCGATAGAGACAGAAGAGCTAGCATCCGAATTATCTTCTTACAGGGAGGAGTTTTTTGCTGACCCTGCTAGCTTGGAAGAGTTGGAGGCGAGGATTTCGGATTTGAGGAGCCTTGTAAGAAAGTACGGACGGAATCTCACCGATGTG
>JAQURN010000194.1 GCA_028715585.1 Actinomycetota bacterium
AAGGAAGGGAAATTGGATTTCGCGGAACATCCGCTTCATTCTGAAAAACAGGATGTACGCCCCTGCCTACTGGCGGTCCCTCTACAGGTTTATTCGCTTCAAGATACTCCATCCTGGCATCAAGACGGAAGGTCTGTTTTTTCTCCCTCGGAAGTACGAGATAAGAAAAGGAAAGTCGGCTGAATTCACGATTGGGGCTTGGGTGTGGATTGGGGAAGGATGCGCCCTCCGGGCACACGAGGGCGTGCTCAAAATCGGCAGGAAGGCGATTTTGGGAGCCAACAACACTATCAATTGTTATGAGCGAGTCGAGATAGGAAGTGAATGTTTGTTTGCCGACGATGTCTATATTCTCGACTTCGACCATTGGTATATAGACCCACACGTGAGTATTCGCAGCCAGGGGATAAAAAAGAAACCGGTTATCATAGAGCCGAATGTCTGGATTGGGGAAAAGGCATGCATTATGTATGGAGTCGAGGTTGGAGAGGGCTCCGTCATTGGGGCGATGGCGCTTTTGAGGCGCGGTATTCCTCCTTACGCGGTGGCGGCTGGGGTTCCGGCGAGAATCCTGAAGTATAGGAGAAGTCCGGAAGATGTAGCATGGGATGAAGGGAAAATGTAGATGCCGGAATTGAGGCAGAACATCCTGACGGGCCAGTGGGTAGTGGTGGCGACTGAGAGAGCCGCGAGACCCGCGCACTTTTTTTCCTCACCTCGCGAGGAGTCTTTGGATAGCAAAGATTGTCCTTTCTGTCCCGGAAATGAAGCGATGACGCCCCCCGAGGTTTATGCTCTCCGCCTTGCCGCTAGCGAAGCGGATGGTCCAGGATGGGAAGTGAGGGTCGTCCCTAATAAGTTTCCGGCATTTGCCGAGGGCGAAGAGGTTCGTGATTCCACCGCGATGTACCCCAGGCGTGGGGCTGAAGGTGCCCACGAGGTGATAATTCACTCCCCAAATCATTTTTCTGATATCTCCCGCATGGATGAGGAGGGGGTGGAAAAGGTTCTTAGGGTTTACAAGAATCGCTATTCCTTCCAAAGCCAGAAGGATTTCGTGCGTTACGTACAAATCATCGTCAATCACGGAGTGGAATCAGGTGCCTCTATTCCCCACTCGCATTCTCAGCTTTTCGCCCTTCCTCTGGTCCCTCCACTGATTCAGGAGGAGATTGCCGGTTCATTATGGCATCAAAAGAGCAGAGGCAAATGCGCTCTTTGTGCCATGGTTGAAGCTGAATTGGAGGCGCAGGAGCGCCTAATCACGAAAAATCGGCATTTTGTCGCTTTCTCGCCATTCGCGGCGAGATTTCCGTTTGAGGTATGGATAGTTCCGAGAGAGCACCGGGACTCATTTGAGAAAATGGAGGAAGAGGAACTCGAGAGCATGGCTTTCATCTTAAAAGACGTGCTTTCCAGGTACAGGGAGAGACTCGACGGAGTTTCCTACAATTATTTCATCCACACCGCTCCATGCGATGGCTCCGACTACTCCTATTATCACTGGCACCTGGAGGCTTTTCCAAGGGTTACAACGCCAGGTTCCTTCGAGGCTGGGACGCTGATGATGATAAACATTACTACTCCTGAAGAGTGCTCCGATTTTCTATCTGGAAGAGGCGAGAGAATCTCTTTCAAGCCGGGGGGCGAAATTAGCTGAGGGGACTCAAAAAGAGCGGTTGATTGTCTGGGTTGGGTTCAAGTTGGCCCGGGCGCGGGCGCCTTATTTCATTGCTTCATCTGGGAGGGGAGGGCAAAGCCGCATGGTCCTTGGCCTATATTCGTATTTGCTCATTGCCATTTTGTAAACCTCGATTGTTTTTCTGGCTATCCAGTCCCAGCTATATTTCTCTCCCATGTATGCCCTTGCGTCTATGGTCAGCCTTCTGGCTAGTTCAGGGTCTTTGAGTATTCTAAGCATTGCGTCAGCGAGGGAACGCGGATTGCCAGGTTCGAACTTCAGCCCCGTTTCCTCGTGAATTACTATTTCTTTCAAACCCCCCGTGTCCGCTACGATTGTTGGCGTATCCATTGCCATTGATTCCAGTGCCACCATGCCAAAGGGTTCATAAAGGCTTGGGATGACGGTTATGTCGGCTGAAGCGTAAAGCCCGCATAGCGAGTCGGTATCGATGTAACCAGTGAATTTCACTTTATCCTCGAGCCCAAGGTTTTGGACCAGAGATTTCAACTGGTTTAGATGCGGTCCGCTCCCCGCGACGACGAAGGTTACGTTTGGAACCTCAGAGAGTATTATCGGCATTGCCTCTATTACCGTCTGCACGCCCTTCTCATAAACCAGCCTGCCCACGAAGAATACCATTTTATCGGTTTCCGGAACGTAATTTCTTCGCAGCCTTGCCGCGTCCTCGCTTGGCTTGAAGCTCTCGAAATCTATTCCGTTTGGTATAACCTCGACTTTGTCGGAGGGAAGTTCGAAGATGTCGGTTATCTGCTCCATCATGTATCTGCTGCAGCATATCGTTCGGGAGGATTCAAACGTAAGCCACCACTCTATCTGATGGATAATCTTGTTCATCTCAGAAGGAAGATGCCCCTGGTGCCTGCCGTACTCAGTTGCGTGGATGGTTGCTACCAAGGGAATTCTATATGCGTGCTTGAGGCT
>JAQURN010000195.1 GCA_028715585.1 Actinomycetota bacterium
CCTCCTCACCCTTATCCAGCATCTTCCCTCTCCCTTGCAAGTGCAATGAGTGCGGCTCCAAGAGCGCCCACGTGCTGTGGCATTGGGGGTACGTAAATCTCCCTGCCAATTTTCCTTCCCAGTGTCTTCACTACCCCTTGGTTTAGCGCGACGCCACCCGTCATCACCACTCTGTCTTCGAACCCAATCCTCGCAGCCATAGCATATATCCTGGAGGTAATCGCTTCTACTATTCCGCCAATTATGTCCACTCTGCTTGCGCCCTCCGCAACCCTGGAGATTACTTCGCTCTCCGCGAAAACGGTGCAGACGCTGCTTACGGAAGCCGGGTTTTCCGATTGGAGCGCTAACGTTCCAAGATTCTCCAGCGGAACTTCCAAGGCATGAGCCATGACTTCCAGAAATCTGCCAGTTCCAGCGGCGCACTTGTCATTCATGACAAAATCTTTTACTTTGCCTTTTTCGCCAACGGAAATTGCTTTTGAGTCCTGCCCCCCAAGGTCTATCACGGTTCGCGCGTCCTCGAATAGATAGTGCGCTCCCCTTGCGTGGCAGGTAATCTCGGTAATAGTGTCAGCGGCAAAATCGACAGTCAATCTCCCGTAACCGGTGGCAGTTATTCGCCTAACTTCCTCTTCAGGAACAGAGGCGTCTCTCAACGCAAAATCAAGTGCCTTCCGCCCAGCCACTATACTGTTCGAGCCAGTCGGAACAAGGCTCGAGCCGATGACCTCTTCCTCATCGAGCAATATCGCTTTTGCTGTAAGCGAACCGATATCTACTCCCGCGACTATCATCGAATCCTCGTTTCCCCGAAAAAAATTATCGCAACCGCAAGGGCAAAGAAGTTCCAATCATGGGAAGGGGGAGCACGATTTTGGTTTTCTATATCCGAGCAAAAGTGGATTTCAAACGGATACTACTTTTTTCACCTCGGGAATCTCTTCCTTTAGCTTTGCCTCTATCCCCCTGCTCAAAGTGAGAGTAGCCATGGGGCAGCCACCGCAAGCGCCCTTAAGCCTTACTTTTACGGTTCCGTCCTCCACCTCGACCAGTTCCACATCTCCTCCGTCCCTCTGAAGCATGGGCCGAATCTTTTCCAAGACTGCCTCGACTTTTTCTTTCACCTTCTAGCTCCCTCCACTAAAACTGCTTAAGTATTCTGTCTTTGTAAATGCTAAGCCTAGTCGAGTTAGAAGTGAATGACAAATATCAACCATAACCCTTTTTTGAAAAACGGGCTCAGCTCATCCGCCAGCTCGCATCCACAAATCATCCTCTTTGAAGACCAAGCCTTCTTTCTCAAGCCGCTCCAAGTGCTTCTCGAGCATCACGCCCTCGAAAAAGATGAACATTTGGATGGGCTCCCAGCTTTTCCCGTAGATGAGCGCCTTCTCGACCATCTGCCTTGAAGTGAGCGGTTTAGAAAGAGCATCGAGTATTCTCTCGTCCCTTTGCTCTATAACTCTTCCGTACCTTTCAAGCTCCCGGCTTATGTCACCCTTTAGAACCCCGGCTTCGTGAGAGGTGTACCAGGTTTCAGCCTCAACTTGCTTCATACGCTCGATAGAATCCACAAAATCATCAATGTCTGAATACTTGTTCCCGTACCATGGTCCAAACTTGGTGAGGTCAATATCCGCCAGGAAAACTGACTTTTTCTCAGGAATCTCCACACAGATATGTCCAGGCGTATGGCCTGGCGTGTGAATAAATCGAAGTGTCAATTTCCCTAGGCACAGCTCATCGCCATCATTTACCTCCATCTCCACGGCTCTGGCTGGAAAACCGAAACTCATCATCCACTGCTTCCACTCGTTTTCCCAGGGGAGGCCTTCCACACCCACAAGATGAGCATTCTCGTCTATGGATGCTATCGCCTTGGCATCTAAAGGATGGGCGGCAACAGGAGAGCGCTCGAAAAGGCTGTCATACCTGATGTGGTCTATGTGGTAATGGGTGTTTACCACCAGTGGATCATTCTTATCGCGGGATATCGCGATGAGCTTTTCCTTCTGGGCAGCAGGGTCTATTATGACGGATTTTTCGTCATCTATGAAAAGGCAGTTCGAGTAAGGGAACCGCCCGCCCTTATTTCCACTCAGAAATACGACTTCGCCGTTTGCCAATTCTCGAAATTGCCTAAAGTCCGAGTTTCCCAGGATTCATGATGCCCTTGGGGTCGAGCTCTCTCTTCAAGGCTTTGAGCGCGTTCATCGCCGCCTCGCCATACTCTTTTTCGAGCCATGGCGCATGCTCGTAGCCAACCCCATGGTGATGAGTTATAGTTCCGCCATTTTTCACGATGGCGTCACTTGCCATCTTCTTCATATGCTCCCACTGCTCGAGTTCCCTACCGGGAGCTTGCTTGCCAAGGATTATGAAGTAGAGGCTTGAACCAGTCGGATACGCATGGGATAGATGGCAGGTCACAATCGCTTCTGAGTCAAAATCGGCAAGTCCTTGCCTTATCGCGTCTCCGACCGCTTTGTATAGATTTATGACGTTATCCCACGTGGTGGACGTCTCGAGCGTATCGACGAGCATTCCCCATCCCATCATGATATCCCTCAGGTATGGGTGGTCGAATCGAGTCTCGTACCACTCCAT
>JAQURN010000196.1 GCA_028715585.1 Actinomycetota bacterium
TGGTCGCCACCGCTAGTCCACCTAACGACCCCCTTGTCCCCATGCTTCTTATAAAAACCCCCTCATCGCAGAAAAGCTCTTGCATCCTCACGCGGTCCCCAAGTAGAGCCCCACCGGTGAACGGGCTGGTGGGATCAATGCAGATAATGCCAACCGTCTTTTTTGCCTCTCGATAGTGTTCGGCAAGCCTTGCGGCAAGGGTGCTTTTTCCAGATCCTGGGGGACCAGTCAACCCTATGACATGAGCCCTCTCCTGCCGACGGAAAAGCAGCCTCAGGGTTTCTCTCGCAACCGGACGGTCTTCTTCGACCATGGTTATGAGCCTTGAAATCGCCCTCCTGTCACCCCGGAGAACCATCTGATAAAGTTCTTCAGCGGATTCATTCAATCCCAAATCTCCCATGAAAATAGCATTACACCTCATCCACCGCTCGCAACCAAAACAATACCTCAATTTACGAAGCAAGCGATGACCTCAAAACAACAATAGTATTATTGATATGTCTCTCTTATTTGCGAGTCAATGTTATGATAAATTCTTGCTTTAAGTCTTCAGGGTAAATTAACTCAAGGAAAGACATGGCTAACAAGCGGATAGAACTCGAGCAACATCAGCGTTTCACCGACCTGTTGGAAGAATATCCAAACAGCTCTCGAAGGAAGAAGGGCTTGACCATCGTTTTCATTGCGGCAATGTTGCTCGTCATCACATTCATGGCACTTGGTTTTGCCTCAAATAACCTCGCCAAGGATGCTGGTAATCTTCTAAAGAAGCCAGAATCGGAAAAGGAATCCATTACTCCTGAAAACAATCAGTTTACTCTCCCCCAGTCCCCTACGGAGTCTGTTCCGCCTAGCGGTTCTCCAACCACTCCTTCTTCAACCCAAATAGAAATCCCCCTTCCCCAGGAAAACCCGAGCCATTCCCGAAGCCACAGCCGCCAAAGTTACACAATGCACAAAAAGACAAACAGCGGGGAGGCGGATGTGCTTTCCGCGAACGAATCGGAATTGCTCGCCATGGCTTCCCTTACTTCTTCGGAGGCAGGGCTCAAACTTTTAGCGCAGGGGGGAAAGCCTGCCTCTTCCCCAAAGAAGGCGACCAAAAAGAGCGAAAAAAAGCCCCTCGAAAAACAGACGAAGGGAATTGGCAATCTATCCAATCTTGCAAACGCGGTGGATGCAAGAGGCTTCTTTCTTTACCTCGCCTGCCTTTCATTGGTTCTCATAGCAGTGCTCTATGCCTCTATGAGGAAAGCAAGAAGGGGTAGAAGACAATGACGGCAAACGTAATCGTTTTCGAAGTAGCCGTTCTTTTGTTTTTCTTCTTTTTCTATGAGGGCGCAAACCGCGCGTTGGGAAAGAGGAGAAACAGGATATTTCTGGTTGGCTCGCTTATTTTTTCACTCGTAATCGAGAACGTCGCGGTCCTGTTGGGTTGCAACAACTTCTACTGGTATTCCCTCAACAGTTATTTTAAGCATTATCCACTTGGGGGTTACATCTTCTGGGCAGGGCTTGTTCCCCTGGCGGTTCTCCTCCTTTTCTACATGGTTTCGGTTACATCTTTTCTTGCCGCCTCATCCCTAGTGGGAGAAAAAAGAGTTCTTGCCTCCTCTTCTGTTGCTGGAGCCATCGCTATGGGTTTCACTCTGTTAATAGAACCAGTGGCAACGGCGAACCACTGGTGGACTTGGAATCTAAAGACTTTCTATGTTTTAGACATCCCATTGGTGGTAATAATTGGCGCGTTTATTTCAATTTTCCTCTTCACGGCTACGTTCAACCTGACGCTTGTCAGTGGAGGGGAGCCCGCGGTCTTAAAAAGAATCGAAAAGTCCACAATCAGAAAATGGGTAGGAAAGTCCAACAAAGCCACCATTGACCTCGATTTTGACCAGCTACTGTGGGTTTTCCTTTTCAGGCTTTTCTTCGCTCTCCTAGCTTTTGCGGTATGCATAGCCCCATTTGCCTTCGGCTTCTGGCTCATCGCAAATAGAGCGCATATCCCGCCAGGATGGTAAGTTTCCACCTTCGGTAAGAAATCCCCAAGGGCGCGATGAGCCTCCCTGGAGCGAATAAATGTCGCCCAACCCATGTATAATTCAAGCAAATGCAAGCTCTTTTTTCGGAAAATGAAAACTACGCCGAAGTGGTAATCGATACACCGGTAAAGCACCTCGATCGCCCCTTCCACTACCTCGTGCCACAGGAATTCAAAGAAAAACTAGATGTAGGCTCGATGGTAATGGTCCCATTCGGAAATCGCCTTTCCTTAGGCTACGTGGTGGGGTTTCCAGATTCCCCCCAGGTAGGCAATCTGAAAGAAATCGCAAGCGTGCTCGACGAGCCGCCAATTTTTGGCTTCGATACCCTGCGTCTGTGCCAGTGGATTGCTTCCCGCTACATCTCTTCATTGTCGCAAGCTCTACACCTCGTAATGCCCCCTGGAAGAACAAGAAAAATAAAGGAAATTATCGCGCTGAAAGTTCCGGCGGAAGAAGCCATCTCCGCCATCCCTCCCCGAGACAGTTTCTCGCTTGCAATCGTAGAAGTTATTTCCGCAGCAGGCGGAAGCCTCGATT
>JAQURN010000197.1 GCA_028715585.1 Actinomycetota bacterium
AGTTTCTGGGAACGTCTATGCCAACTGGTCCTCCCGAGAGATACCTGTGGCCTCGGGAGATATTTCCCGCGGAGACCCCCGCAATTTTGACTGACAACACGTCTTTATCAGCCAGAGCCACGAGCCAGCGAACCGGCCGAGAGAACTGAACTTCGGAGTAACCCCAGCGCATTGAACGGTTGAAGTGGATGGAGCTTGCCGTCTTTTCAAGAATTCCAGCAAGGATGTCGCGGGCGGGCACTCCCTCTACCCGTCTCACCGCGAAAAGGTATTCTCCTTTATTAGTTTCCTCAATCAAGAGGTCGGCGGGCTCCATGCCGTAGGAGCTGGCAAACCCGATAGCGGCAGCCGTCCAGTTTCCCTTTTCGTCCTTTGATTTGGCAAGGGGAGGACCTTTCTTCTTAATAACTCTTTCCGCCGACTGGCTAGGCAACCCGAGACAGAGAAGGGCTATTCTTCTAGGTCCGCCGAGAACCCGCAACTCGTCGTAAGAACGGAGCCCCGAACCCTCGAGAAGGGACCCAAAATGAGACGTAAGTTCCTCCATCGCCTCAGCAATCGCGGAAGCTGGCATCTCCTCGGTTCCTATTTCGAACAAAAGGTCCATCTCAAGAGCCCCCTTCTCGGGAACCATTCGCTCCTCCGGAGGATTCTTTTCCTCTCTCCAGGTAAAGAGTTGCGCATCCTCTCGCAAGCACCCGCACGCGGGCTATATATTTCGCCCGCTCGGTAACGCTTATCGCGCCCCTCGCGTCCAAGAGATTGAATAAATGGGAACACCTGAGACAGGCTTCGTAAGCCGGATAAAGAAGACCAAGCCCCAAAAGCCGCCCCGATTCCCGCTCTTCCTCTTCGAACCGCCCGAAGAGAATCTCAATTGGAGAGACCTCGAAAGCGTACTTCGATGACTCGAACTCGAACTGTTTGAAGAGCTTTCCGTAAGTAACTTCCTCATTCCACCTCACCTGGAAAACGTTATCAGTGTCCTGGAGATACATGGCGATTCGCTCGAGCCCGTAGGTTATTTCCGCGCAGACCGGACTCAACTCGAACCCTCCCATCTGCTGAAAATAGGTGAATTGTGTTATCTCCATTCCGTCGAGCCAGACCTCCCACCCCAACCCCCACGCGCCGAGCGTGGGAGACTCCCAATCGTCCTCAACAAGCCTTATGTCATGCTCTCGGGGTTCTATCCCAAGTGAAAAAAGGCTCTCGAGATAAGTCTCTATTATGTCATCGGGGGAGGGCTTGGAAATGACTTGGAACTGGAAATGCCTGCTAACTCTGTTTGGGTTCGAGCCATAACGCCCATCGGACGGCCTTCTCGATGGCTGCACATAGGCAACTTTCCATGGGTCTGGTCCTAAAGAGCGGAGCATGGTGGATGGATGAAAAGTTCCAGCTCCAACCTCCATATCGTAGGGTTGGTCGATGAGGTATCCCAGATTCGCCCAGTATTCCTGGAGCGAAAGGATTATTTGTTCGAGTGTAAACGCCATTAATTCCTCACCGCTTGAATTTTACCGCCAGAAGGTCGCAAAAATTCCAAAAAAAATCAACTCGCGATGATTATTGCAAGAAACGGGTAAATCCCAAAGCTCACGAAAGCGGCTATCAAAGAGTACTCCAAGCCCTTCTTCCAGTAAAGCCAACCGCATACTCCAGCAAGCGAAAGGGAAATGCCAAGCGCTTCGCAGAGAGAGGGAACCACCTCGCCGCTTGCTTGATAAGAGGCCAGATAGAAGTAACCAGCGGCAAGGAGAACTGTCACGCATATCCCAGCCCAGTGGGGTTCAAGCTTGAGGCGTTCCCTATATCTTTCAAAGACCCAGACAGCGCCGGATAGTATAACCAGGACAACAAGATAATGATTGCCTATGGTGATTCCAGCGGTGCTCAGGCAATTTTTCCAGGCTGGTATCTCCTTTAGAACCTCAGGTTGTTTGGCTCCAAATCCCCGCGCCGCAGCCACTGAAAGAAGAAGCGGCACCAAAGCCGCAAGCGCCCAGGGAATACCTCCCGCAAGCTTTTTCGCGGCGGCATATTTGTCGGTCTCCTTAGACGAAATTTCCTCTAGGATGGGAGCGGAAAGGTCGGTTCGCCGCATGATGTTTATACCAAGGAATAAAAGCAATACCCCCTGCAGAATAAACACAATACCACTGGCAAGAATAAATTCCCCGAGGGTCGGCTTTTTGGGCTCGATTGGCTTTAGCGGCTTCTCCCTCTCGTGCTCCTTTCTAGCTTCTTTGCTTTCGTACTTCTGCTCCCACTCCTTTAGCTCTTTCTCGTAGCGCTTTAGTTCCTCTTTGTAGATGTCTCTCTGATATTCGAGCACATGACTGTCCGCTGCCAGCGCGTACTGCATGAAAACACCCACGACAAGGAAAACGAGAAGAATCAAAAACATCCTCAATTCGGGGGTGCCAGCTTTTATGAGATTCCACTGCTCCTTTTTTTGAGCCTCTCCAGCTTTGGCTTTTTCCGCACGAGCTCCTCCGCTCTCGACGGGAGCCTTGCCAGCCCCCACCTGGTTCGCAGAGCCTTCACGCTCGACGGGAGCCTTGCCAGCCTTCGCG
>JAQURN010000198.1 GCA_028715585.1 Actinomycetota bacterium
GCGCCACCGGGTATTGGATGCAGCATTGGTGTTTCCACCTCTACGAAGTCCCTGTTGTCAAGGAATTTTCTTATTTCCTTTATGAGGTAAGATCGGATTTGGAGAACCCTTGCGGCTTCGGGGTTGATCAGCAGGTCCAGGTAGCGCTTGCGGAACCTCAACTCTACGTCCTGGAGTCCATGCCACTTTTCTGGCAATGGTCTGAGGGACTTTGTGAGCAGCTCGTACGATTCAATGGCAAGGGAGAGTTCGCCTCTCTTTGAGCGCATAACTTCCCCTTCAGCCCCCACCCAATCCCCGATGTCCAGTTCGTCTAACAGGTTATAAGGATGTTCACCAAGCACGTTTTCCCTTGCGAGGAGCTGGATGCTCCCTGCCCCGTCACGCAAGTCGATAAAGGTTGCCTTTCCATGCTTGCGAATTGCCATAATCCTTCCGGCAACCGTTGCTTTTGAGCCAGACATCTCGCCGGGAGGGAGTTTTTCAAACTCCAAGTGAAGGGCAGCGGACGTGCTGATTCCTTCTGGGTGAGAGTAGGAGGATTTATATGGTTCCATGTTTGCTTTCTCGAGCCTCGCAAGCTTGGCGAGCCTTGCCTCGATTAGCCTGCTCGCTTGGCGTTGATTTTCAATTTCGTTATCCATAGGCACTTGGAAAAACCGCCTTACTCGAACCATCTGGGAACAAGAACAGGAACAGGATAACACAAACAAATAGGCAGATAGTGGCATTCCGTCCCGCGGATGGGCATAGGTGAAATAGGGACAGCGAATACGCAGAGCTTTTCTTTGTGAAGGGGACCTATTTCGTTATCGATACGATTCTGAACCTTGCTTCCCCGGCTGGAGCTTGGACTGTTATGATATCGCCCACTTTTTTGCCCAGGAGGTTTTTTCCAACGGGGCTCTTGTAAGATATCATCCGTTTCTCGGGATCAGCTTCCATTGGCCCAACTATTTTATAGACCTGCTTTTTGTTTGTGCCAACTTGCCTTATTTCGACTACTGAGCCTATCCCGACTTCCTTTGTCTTTACCTGCCTTCGGGTTATGACCCTTGCCTCGGCGAGCAAGGTCTCGAGCTGGTCTATACGATGTTCTAGTCTTGCCTGTTCGTTTTTGGCGTCGTCATATTCCGAATTCTCTGTAAGGTCGCCGTAACTGATGGCGTTTCTAAGCCTTTCCGCTATCTCGCGGCGTTTGACGTTCTTCAGCTCCTCCAATTCAGAGAGGAGATTCTTGTGACCCTCCTCGGTCAGGATGATTTCTTTTGTTGCTTCCGTTTCGATTGTAATCACATCCTTTGGTAGACTCTTGGACTTGTCCAAAGCCTAAAAGCCCCCTTGCCGTTGACAAATTGGAGTATTATACGCACTCGTGCAAGCCTTTGCAATCCTTTGCCGCGGATACCAATCTTTTTCGCGCGCGGGGCGGCAACTGAGGCTCTCAAATACTTCAACACCCTACGGAACTATTTTTCGCAGAGGTATCTCGATGATATCGGTGGCGCCAACCTCCTTCAAGCGCGGGATGAGTTGCGTGAGAGCCGCCTCCTCGACGACCGTTTCGATTGCGAATCCTCCATCCGCCAGTTCGTTGATTGTCGGTGAGCGCATAGCCGGAAGCAGCCCAATTGTTTTATCCTTGAGAGACGCCTCAACGTTCAGTTTCAAGAGGACTTTTCCCCTTGCCTCCAGGGCTGAAAGTATCAAGGTTTTTATTTCTTCGATGAGCTTTTTCTTCTCGGCATCCGCATAGCTTTGCTTGTTAGCTATGAGCTTGGTGGAGGTTCTCAACACGTCACCTAAAATCTTGTGCCCTTGAGCCCGCAGGGTACTCCCGGTCTCTGTAATCTCTATGATTGCGTCAACGATATTTGGAATTTTTGCCTCAGTGGCACCCGCGGAAGGGATGATTTTTGCGTTGATGCCAAGGTTTTTGAAATAACGTCGCGCGATGTTTGGATATTCGGTGGCGACTCTTATTCCAGCTGGAAGGTCATTTGGCTTTTCGAACTCTGAATTCCCATCCACTGCCAGCACCAACCTGAGGTTCGAGCCAGTGCCTCTCTTTGCATAAGCAAGGTCGGCGATAATCTCTACATCCGCCTCAGTTTCCACTATCCAGTCGAAGCCGGTGATGCCAAGGTCGAAGATGCCTTCTTCCACGTATTTTCCGATTTCTTGAGGCCGAAGTATCGCGACCGAGGATATCCTTTCGTCGTCTATAGCAGCACTGTACTCGCGGTCTCCGGTTCTTTGAACCTCGAGCCCGGAATCTTTAAGGACCTCGAAGGTTTGCTGTTCGAGACTTCCTTTTGGTATGACCAGCTTGAGCAAAACACTTACCTCCGAATTAGGGATTTTTTGAACACAAGCCACGTGGTGAGTATTATAGCCAAGAGCTCCGTAGATTTCCACAACCGGTTTTACATTCGCTTATTGCCTGTGCGGAGAAACCGATTATTCGCGCTTTCCTCTTCTTACGCGCAGGGCGGCGCCTTCAAGTACTTGCGGGGTCTTTTTACTTTGAGCAGTTCTCCTGGTGGCGGAGGTACTCGAGGTCAATCT
>JAQURN010000199.1 GCA_028715585.1 Actinomycetota bacterium
ATCCCTGGCTCTTTGAACTTGGGGCGATTGAGGTAAGTCGCAATTACAGAAGAATGGGGCTTGCCGGAGCCATGCTTGACGTCGCGTTTGATGATCATTTCTATGACGACAAAATTGTCTTTGCCACGGGCTTCACATGGCACTGGGATCTCGAGGAGACAGGCCTTGACAAACTTGGCTACCGGGAAGTAGGAGCAAGGCTTTTTTCTCGGCATGGTTTCACCGAAATGGCGACTGACGAGCCGAATGTAGCAATGGATTTCGCCAACCTCTTCCTAGTTAGAATAGGGAAAGACGTATCCTTCGAGCGTTACCACCAATTCTCGAGACTTCTCTTCACGAATGAATGGGAGGCAATGCTCCGAGGCTTCTGACTTGCTCTAGGCTCCCCGGCAGCTGCTTTAGTTAGTCCTCCTACTTCTTTTGCTTCTCTTTGCTGGCCGTGAACTTCCCCTCTAGCTTCTTCAGCACGCTGGGCATCGTTGTGTATTCCATCTCGTCGAGAGGCAACCGATGTGGTTCGAATGGACCATGGCGACGGAGATAATCCGCCGCGTCGAGTGCCATTTTCCTTGCGTTGTCGTAGCTCTTGTCGGCGAACATGTCCCTCGGGCCAACCAGTTTGCCCTGGGTCAGCTGGAATCCGAGCGCCACGACACGGGGAGGTCCGTCGAAGCGGGTGGGCGTATCGTCTTCCGTGCCGACTGGCATAAGAGGACCGTGGTGGGAACCTCTCATCCATCCCGCGACTGCGTGTGGGAATGAAAAAGGCTCGAGCACTTCGCCTACCGCGGGAAGCCCGCTTTGAGCGCGAACCATCATGACAGGATCATCCTTGCCGATGTAGCGACCCGCCATCAAGAAAAGTCTCTGTGTCGAGGTGACCGCGACGGGCTCGTCGGAGTCGGCTCTGTAGACATACTTGATTACGTACCGGGAGGGGGAACCGATAAAGAGAAGCAAGTCATAAAGGTCTTCAGGAGCTTTGAGAATAATTTGCTTTTCTTCTATGAGGTCTAAAACCTCGAACCTGAAACCCTCGTGCATCGATGGATCTATGACCAAACCGATTGTATTGAAGGGATCGGCAAAAATTTTGTAAAGAGGATAGTTCCATGCCCCCGGCTCAGTTTTGTCTGCGAGGAAACAAATCACTGGTTCTGAAGGTCTTTCCTCGAAAGTCATTTCGGCAAAGCCTGGACCCATGCCGCGCAGGTTTCCGGAGAAGGCGTCCGTGAGAAGGTCCTGACCCGCCCCGTACTGCCCGTATTCCTTGGCAACTTCAGTCATCGCTATAAAGGTATCCCAGGCGAACCTGTGAATATCCTCGTTTTCAATTCCTCTCGTATGGCTCATAATCATGGCGGTGTCGTCGCCTACTTCCCCGCGCGAGTAATCAATTATCAACCCGTCCTTTTTTGCTTTCTCTAGATGTTCTTCACAGCACTTTCTTACCGCGGGATGGATGTCGGAGTGCCCAACGAACCCTCCTATGTCTGCCTTGATGATACTCAGCGTGATTTTCACTTTTTATCAACCTCCTTACGCTGCGAACCAACAACGATTTTGTTCCTGGTTCATCCAATTCTCGACTTCAAGGGAACGATTATATCAGGAGTTGGCTTTTGTTACAGTGCCCAGTGCGCTTTTTGAAATGTTTTTTCTGGGGGCCCTGACCGCTCTATCTAGTCTCTGCAGCCGAAGGGCTGTATTTGTAATCTAGCGAAACCTAGTGAGATAATATTCGAGACCAAAGAGAACAACCTGGAAATAAATTACTGGTATTGAGCAGGAGGTTACATTGGCAGAGAGGATGACGAGAAGTGAGGCCGGCCGAAAGGGAGGGGAGGTCACAAAGCAGAGATATGGCCCCGAATTCTATTCGAGGATTGGCAGAGAAGGGGGCGCAAAAGGTGGCCGGACTACGAAAGAACGTTACGGCAGGGAATTCTTCCAGAAAATTGGCCGCAAGGGTGGGTCGAAATAGCCCGTCTTGATTTATAAATTCCATTTGCGTTTAGAAAGGGGTGCTTTCCGTTTTTGACGTAGTGAAGGAATGGCGCTTTTGTTTGATTGGAAGGGCACTATAATTGCTTGGCAGCGTGGAAGTGCACAATTACCTCCAGGGTTTAGATATACCTCATGAGATGTTCAGGTTGTCGAGGTCAACCGCAAATCTTGCTCAGGCAGCTGCTGAGGCAGGTCTCGAGCTTGACCAGATGGCGCAGGTAAAACTCTTCCGTGCCGATGACAAAGTCATTATGGTGATTATTCCCGCCGACAGCGAGGTTGATTTTGGCAAGCTGAAAAGGGTGGCTGAGGTGGACGGTGTAGATGAAGTTCCCAGGGAAGAGATATCATCTATCACTGGATACCTTGACAGTGCGACACCGCCGGTTGGGCTCAAAAGCGAGGTCGAGGTATACATTGACTATTACGCCCTCCGTGAGGAGGTAATATATACTGGTAGCGGAGACCCTGACTTAATACTAAAGATACGGTCTTATGATCTTGTGAGGGCAACCGAGGGCGAGGTTGCGGATGTGACGCTTGACAGGTAGCTACTC
>JAQURN010000200.1 GCA_028715585.1 Actinomycetota bacterium
GATCTGATTCAAGCCCCCAGCAGCGCAGAGAAGCAAAATCGCTTTCGCTCCAAGGGCGGCGTATGCCCAGATGGGGAAACATACAGTAAGGGGAGAATATCCTTCATAGCAATGAAACCTTCCGAGTTGAAAAAGGATGTCCACCCCGCCCGCCTCCGCGAGAACAATCTTGCCTTCGTGCCCTTCTGCTTTCGGCTCGGCAAACCCAGGAATTTCTGAGAAGAGGATTTCGGATTTTATTTCGCAGGCAGAAGGTAGCTTCTCCCACCCCGAACCGAGAACGCTAATCAACAAGGGTTTCCCCTCGAGGCCAAGATTTTCACTCAGGCTTTTCGCGGCGGCACGGGATAGGGATTCGACCTCTTGGGGCAAAATTTCCATTCTCGGCTATTCCTCAGACGCGAGTTTCTTTTTGAGCTCTTCGATGCGCTTCACGGGAGTGGGGTCCTCTCCAAGAAGCAGGGCAAGATACACGCTCGTCCAGTCGCCAAGGTAAACCAGGTCGAGAAACCTCTCGGTGGGATTTGAGCCCCTGGCAAAAACATCGGATATCTCCCCCACGCTATCAGCAATCAACTCCGATGTAATCGTTATTCTCTTTTCCACCCGGGGATGAGCCCCCTCTTCTCGGAGGATGAGAATGTGAAATTTCGAGCACAGCTCTTCGAGATTTTTCCATCCCACTGTCTCGTTATGATTGAGCTCGGGAAAAAAATTGGAGAAGGCGGGTATCTTCGCGTTTTCGTTGAATTGAGCCTTCCAGCGCATAGAGGCGACGGAAAGCAAACCCTCCGACCCATATATAACAGGAACGCTTCCTAAAATTCTTTTGGCAAGCTTTTTCGCGGGGTTGCTCGCAAGAGGGTTAGAAAAGCCATATTCGCTCGACCTCTCTCTAAGCATAGGTATGGACTGTCTTATTTCCGCGACAAGACCTTTCACTAATTCCATTTGCTCGATGAGAGAAATAATAGGGACGGAAAGATAGCCAATGGAAGCTCTCGGCTGAAGCCCCGCGGGTATCTTGTAAAATGGCACTCCTCTATCTGACGCCAGTTCCTCGAGCTTGCCGCCACTGCTTATCGCCACCACCTTCGCTCCGCGGCGCATGGCTTCTTCGAAACACGTCAGCGTCTCTTCTGTATTTCCCGAATAGCTCACCGCAATCACGAGCGCGTTTTCCCTCACGAAAGGAGGAAGCCGATAGCCCTTAACCGTTGAAAAAGGAAGCTCGAAACCGAAGTTAGAAAGGAGAGAAAAAGCTACATCGCCAGATATCCCAGACCCGCCCATCCCCAACACCACGACCGAGAGAATAGAAGAAATCGAGTCTATCTTTATCCCTTGGGAACTTATCTCGAGAGCTTCCTCCATCTGCTCGGGAAACGCGGCAAGGACGTCCAACATCCCCTGGGAATCAATAAGGGATATTCCCTCTTCATCATCGAGATCTATGGCGTTTTCTTTTTTTTCCACTTCGTCCATCTTCAAGCTCTAAACAACGCACCGCGGATCAATGCGGCAGCCGCTCAACCATCTTCTCGCCCTCGCCAACCAATTTGCTAACCTCTTCTTCAGAGGTAGCCTCCGCGTATATCCTCACCACCGCCTCGGTGCCCGAGACTCTGAGCATCAGCCAGGAGCCATCCTCCCTGTAGAACTTCATCCCGTCTATCTTCTCAATTCTCTCAATCCCCACGCCACCAATCGAGCGGGGCTCGAGGGAGGGAAGTTCGGCAAGAAGAGCTTCCTTTTGCGTCTTGGTAAGCTCCACATCCTTGCGGAGATAAACATACCTTCTTCCAAGGTCTTCCATGAGCTCATCCACCAGCTCGCCAAGCGTCTTGCCATGGGTAGCCATTATCTCGAGCAATAAGAGCCCCACCAGTATTCCGTCCCTCTCTGGAATGTGCCCACCTATTCCCGTTCCTCCACTTTCCTCGCCGCCAATAAGTATGTCCGACTCCAGCATCAGGTCACATATGTATTTGAAGCCCACCGGGACAACGTGGAGTTTCAAACCGTAACGTTTCGAGAGGTCATCTATCATACCGGTAGTGGAGACGGTCTTTACCACCTCGCCTCTTTGCCCACGCACTTCCACCAGATGCTTGAGAAGCAGGGCAAAAACCATGTGGGAGCTTATGAACCTACCCGAAGCGTCTATCGCGGTAACCCTGTCAGCATCCCCATCCACCGCTATTCCGACATGGTAGCCGCCCTTTGTTACCTCTTCTCTTAACTCACGGAGATTGGAGCCAATTGGCTCGGGTTGGAGACCAGGAAAAAGAGGGTTATGAACATTGTGAATCTCATCACAACTCAAACCCAACGCGAGAGCCGCCTCGGGAAAAACTCCCTGTCCAGCTCCATACATAGGGTCGAAAAGGACTTTCATGTTCCACTTACTAAACGCGCTCTTATCAACCATAGAGACGACCTTATCGAGGTAATCGGGTAGGGGGTCGAAGAACTCCACTTTTCCTGGCTCCAATATGTCTTCGAAGAAAACATCGGGGCGCGGCGGCGGGTTTTTTTCCACCTCGCGAATCT
>JAQURN010000201.1 GCA_028715585.1 Actinomycetota bacterium
CAACCAAAGAAGCTCTTAAGAAATACAAAATGCTCGATTCCTTGAGATTGAACGAGAATATCTTGATTCTTAAGCGACAGGATTTCTTCACTTTTATTCGCCTGCTCTCAGGATGTGAATTCATTATTACTGACGGCGGCAGCAACCAAGAAGAAGCTTACTATCTTGGGGTGCCCTGTCTCATAATTAGGAGTGAGACTGAGCGGATTGAAGGCCTTGGCGAAAATGCCATCATGTACGGCGGCACATTAGAGTCCATTGATGAGTTCACTTCCAATTACCACAAATATCGAAAGGAGCCTATAAAATGTAGTGAACGCCCGAGTGAAATCATTTTTAGAACGCTTGTCGAGAAAAGCACTCTCGAGAAATCCAGTTAGGGAACAGGCAATGAGGGAGCAGGCGAGTAACAAGATAATCAGCATTGTCATTCCTACCTACAATAGCGCCGCTACTCTCGAGGGAACATTGCGTTCTATACGTCTGCAAAATTACGACCAGGAAAAGCTCGAGATATTAGTGATTGACGGGGGTTCCACAGACGATACTTTGAAAATCGCCAAGAAGCACGGCTGCAAAATTCTTGCCAACCCAAAAAGGCAACAAGAGTACGCCAAACACATCGGTCTTCTATCAGCGAAGGGAAAATTAGCCGTATTCCTAGATTCAGATGAGCAATTTGGCAACAAAGACGCTCTCGTGAATAGGGAAAAACTCTGGAAAAATTATCCCCAATACAAGTTCATCTTATTCGGGGGATACCAAAAACCCCCAGGCGCCTCCCCTATCAACGACTACATCAATATCTTCGGCGACCCCTTTGCCTACTTCATGACCGGAATCCCAGGCGAAGCCCCTTTGAGGCAAGAATCGTGGAAAAAGTCTCTCCCTGTGGAAAGAGAAACCGACGACTTCATCGGCTTCGATCTAAGTGGTAATCGAGCATTGCCAGTAGTTGATTTGTGCGCTGGAAATACGCTCGACCTCGCATATTTCAAATCCGAGTTTCACGAATACCTCGAGGACCCACTTTTAGTGCCTCAAGCCTTTTACATCGTCGCGAGGCACGCTAAGAAGGTAGCGATGTGTAAAGATGACCCAATCATTCATCACTCAGCAGATAGCCTCAAAACTTATCTGGGGAAGCTGAAGTGGCGTGTCATCGTCAACACCCATTTCAAGGATATTCCTGGAACGGGCTTTTCAAATAGAGAAAAGTATCAGCCGAGGTGGCGGCGCGTGAGAAAATACATCTTTCCCCTATACGCTTGCACTCTGGTCGTTCCAACAATCCAGGCGTTCTCCTTCGCCATAAAGTACAAAAAGCCCGTCCTGCTAATTCACCCGATTTTGTGTTTCTACGTAGCGGTAGAAATAGGGTTCAACATGTTGCTGAAAGTGCTCGGGCGCAAGCCGAAATTGCCAGCGTACGGCAAAGAGGGTGAGCTACCACAGCAGGAGTAAAGCGGTAACTAGAACGAGGAACAACGTAAATTGGCTTCGAAGCTGAATCGGGAAAGCAGGATAGAAAGAGTTAGAGAGGAGAGTGAAAAGCTCGGTCTCGCCTGCCTTCTAGTCTCGAAGAGGGAAAATGTCTTCTACCTGAGCGGGTTTTCAGGCTCGAGCGCGACTCTTTTCATATCCCCTCAAAGGCTCCTTCTCTTAACGGATGGAAGATACCGCTTGCAGGCAAAGGCGGAGGCGAAAGACTGGGAGGTAGAGATATACGAAGGCGAGCTACCAAAAAGAATGGCAAGCCTGCTCCCTCAGGGGAAGATAGGAATCGAGGCGAGCATAAACTTAAGCTTTTTCAACAAGATTAAAGAAGGGCTTCCCCCGGGGTGCTCGCTCGAGCCAGTGGATGGGCTGGTGGAAAAAGGAAGGGCAAAAAAGGACAACTCAGAGATTGCCGCCATCAAGGAGTCCCTCGCCTGCACGAAGGAGGCGCTCGCCCAAACACGCAAGCTGATAAAACCAGGGATGACAGAAAGACGAATACAAGCGGAACTCGAATACAGGATGAAGCTAAGCGGGGCGGACCGACCAGCCTTCGACACAATATGCGCCTCAGGAGAAAACTCCTCCATGCCACATGCCAGTATTACGGACAGAAAGCTCGAGTCAGCTGATATCGTGCTTCTTGATTTCGGGGCGGAGAAGAACGGCTACGCCTCGGATATCACGAGAACGTTTCTCTTGGAGGGCGCGGATGAGAGGAAGGTGAAAATCCTGGAGGCGGTAAAGGGAGCGCTCGTCACCGCGTTCGAGTTTCTAAAAGTGGAGCGGAAAGCGGAGGAAATAGACAAAAAAGTCCGCTCCTACTTCGAGGAGAGAGGGCTGAGGGAGTATTTCACGCACTCGCTGGGCCACGGGGTTGGGCTCGAGGTGCACGAAAAACCAACTCTCTCGCCGAACTCCAAAGACGTCCTCGAGCCTGGGATGGTATTCACACTGGAGCCAGGGATATACATCGAGGGATGGGGAGGAGTAAGATTGGAGGAAATGGT